>JAKSPF010000061.1 GCA_024405065.1 Sphaerochaetaceae bacterium
CATTATGCTCCCGAATTGCGAGGTAACGCAGTGCCTGATCTGTACATTTCAATATCTTTTCTTTATCTGTCACAGTCTCTATATTATTATATGCAAGGGCAACTTTCAACAAAACGCCTTTTTAATCATGTGAGTATGTAAAATGAAAAAGTAAAGTAAAAATATTGAATTTTACTGTACTTTGTATTACTGTTTTTATCAGGAGTTTTTTATGTGTACCGTATCTTTTAAAGTTGATGAAACCGTAAAAACACAAGCTCAGGAGCTTTTTGATGAATTGGGTCTTTCCTTTTCCGGAGCTCTTAATATATTTCTTAAATCCTGTATTAACAACGGTGGTATTCCGTTTAGTCTTACAGCTCCCCGCTTCAAAGAAATCGTTTTGAACAGAATTAAAGAAGCCGATAATCCTGAAAATCTAAGTCCTGCTTTTTCTTCTATTGAAGATTTAAGGAAGGCTTTGGATGTTTGATGTCAAATTTACCAATTCTTTCAAAAAAGACATTGAGACATTGAAAAAGAGAGGAACATATAATTTTGACGAACTTTTCCACGTTGTTGACTTGTTAAGAAAAGGAAATCGTCTCCCTGAAAAATACAGAGATCATCAATTAAAAGGCAGTGAATATAAGGGTTGTCGGGATTGTCATATAAGAGGTGATTGGATTCTCATATACAGGCTGAAAAAACAAGAGCTGATTCTTGAATTAATGTATACAGGCACACACAGTGATTTGTTTTAAACTTCAGGCTTGTCTAAAGAAGAATCATTGTTTCTGGTAATATCAAAAAGGCTTCCGAACGGAAGCCTCTGTAAATCATCGTCAGAAGGAGTAAATCACCTCTTGCTGAACTGGAATCTGCGCCTTGCACCGCGCTGACCGTATTTCTTTCTTTCAACCATTCTGGGATCTCTTGTCATGAAACCGTTTGAATGGAGAGCCGGCTTGTTGGTCTCGTCATAAGACACAAGAGCCCTTGCTATTCCGTGACGGCATGCACCTGCCTGTCCGCTCTGTCCGCCACCCTGAACATTTATCAGGATATCAAACTTTGTAAGGTTGTCAGTTACATCAAGCGGTTGCTTGACCTGAAACACACAAAGCGGATCTTTGAAGTATTCCTCAAGTTCTCTGCCGTTGACAGTAATCTTTCCGCTTCCTTCTCTCAAATAGACACGGGCTACAGCGGTCTTTCTGCGACCTGTACCCATTGCAAGATTGACGTTCTTATTTTCCAATGCTTTCTTTGCCATTCCGGAACCCCTTAAATTTCAACCTTCACAGGCTGCTGTGCAGTATGAGGATGTGCTTCACCCGCATAAACCTTGAGATTAGTGAAAAGCCTGCGTCCGAGCGGTCCTTTGGGAAGCATACCCTTTATTGCATGCTCCATAGGATATTCCGGCTTACGGACAACCATCTGCTCATACGTCTCTTCCTTCATGCCGCCTGCATAACCGGAAACACGGCGATACATCTTATCTTTTGCCTTGTTACCTGTAAGTGCAGCCTTTGCCGCATTGATGATGATTACATAATCTCCCATGTCTTCATTGGGAGCATATTCCGGTTTGTTCTTGCCGCGCAGAATATTGGTAGCCGCAACTGCAACACGTCCGAGTTCTTTTCCCTCAGCGTCAATCAAGTACCATTTTTTCTCAACTGTCAGCGGCTTTACAAAAATTGTCTTCATAGTAAACACCTTTTCCAGTAGTTCTCCGTCACTCCGTACCGCCTGTGATTTAGGAACTGTGGGAAAGGGATTGTGTTCCATGTCACATAAGTCCGAAGACAACGCAAGGAACATCATAATGATTTACGCTCTTTATGTCTATAACCGCACAGACACTGTTACCGGAGAAAAGGTTCTTTATATCTGTCTCATGGCCGGGCTTTTTTCGTCCATATCGGAAAGAAGAGCAATCTGAGTTTTTGTCCTTACAAGATTGTGCTCGCCATAATCCGTTTTATAGTAGATATCCCCGTTCAGATAATCGGAAAGAAAACGCAAAGCCTGCTCATACGTTATGACCATTGCTCCGTCCGGAAGAGTTGAAATTTCCTTGTCCGTAAGCGTTCTTTTTGCTCCGTCAGTAAAACCCTCGTAGAAAGCCCTGTACATATCAAAATCAAGGCTCACCTTTGAGATATCCCGTTCATCTTCATTTGCAGTACAGGCACCGGTTCTTATTCCGTCACCGAAATCATGCGCCGCAAAACCCGGCATAACGGTATCCAAATCCACAACACAAATCCCATGACCCGTTTTTCCGTCAATAAGGATATTGTTCAGCTTTGTGTCGTTATGAGTAACACGCAACGGAAATTCCGAACGATTGAAAAAATGTGAATAAAACTCACGTTCAGTTAAAAATTCAATTTCGTTTTTTACTTTTTTAACTCTGTTCTTTCTGTCTTTTTCCAGTGCTTTCATAAACTGCCGGTATCTTGAACTTGTATCGTGAAAGTCCGGTATTACTTCATGTAACGTTGATGCCGGAAAATCGGATAAATCGTCTATGAAAGAACCGAAGCACAGTCCTGTTTCCCTGAAAAACATTTTGTTTTCAGCCTTTTCATAACTGACTGTATCACCGATATACTTCATCAGTCTCCAACAGGAGTTGTCTGTATCTGCAAAATAATATTTTCCTTCCCGAGTAGGAATAAAAGTCAATGTCTCTCTGTCCGGATTTCCTCCGCGCTTTTTTATTTTTTCCTTAAGAAAGGAAGTCACCCTTACAATGTTGTCCATAAGTTCATCCGGTTGAGGAAATACTCTTGTATTTATCCTTTGCAGAATTACACCTTTCTTTTCAATGAAGAACGTGTCATTTATGTGACCGTTACCGAAGGCACGCAAATCAGAAGAACCGACATCCGACAGGTCAAAAGCAGTGAGAACAGAATCCGATACC
The DNA here is from genome assembly GCA_024405065.1 of Sphaerochaetaceae bacterium. Lineage (GTDB taxonomy): Bacteria > Spirochaetota > Spirochaetia > Sphaerochaetales > Sphaerochaetaceae > JAKSPF01. The sequence goes on from JAKSPF010000061.1 coordinate 2,921, forward strand.
GTTGAATTCATCAACCTTTTACTCCTCCTGCCGTCAAACCGGATACCAGATGTTTTTCAATGAAAAGAAAAAGGATAACTACCGGTATGGTTGCAAAAATTGACGTTGCAAACAGGTACTGCCACTGAATCATGTTGTATCCGTAAAAAACATTTATACCTACGGTAATAGGCTTGACTGCTTCAGACGATATAAGAGTCATTGCCATTGTATATTCGTTCCACGCATTGATGAAGATAAAGATAAGGGCAGTCACAATTCCGGGTGCTGCCATCGGCAGCAGAATTCTGAACATCGCCTGCATTCTGTTACAGCCGTCTATTTTTGCCGCCTGTTCCATTTCAGGACTGATTGAAAGAAAAGTCCCTCTGAGCAGCCATATTGCAAAAGCCTGATTGAATGCGGTATTCAGTAAGATCAGACCGGCAAGGCTGTCAGTTGTATGCAGATTCACCATAAGCTTGTAAATGCCGGGCAAAAGAACAACAGGTGCAAACATCTGACTCATTATGATAAGACCGAGAAAAATGCCTTTTCCCTTGAATTTCATTCTTGCAAGAGAATATGCTGCCGGAATTCCGCATGCAATTGCCAACAGTGTTGAACCTAAGGCAACAGCAACCGAGTTTACAAAAAACTTTGCAACCGGAGCCTTTTTCCAGATTTCAATAAAGTTATTCAAATGCCACGTACGCGGCAATATGGACATATCATTGGAGTACAATTCATCATTCGGTTTTGCCGCAGTAGTGAACATCACAAAATACGGGTAAAGAATGACAACAGCCAATGTCAGGCAAAAAACAACAAGAGCAATTTTTTTCAGAGGACTTTTTTTCCATGCGTCTTTCATATATCTTCCTCTTTTTCAGACCTGATAGTCATCATCATGTATGCGGTTGCAAATATACACAGAATAACAAAACCGATAACCGATACTGCCGCTGCATCGCCCGATTTTCTGTTGTAAAATGCAAGGTCGTAAATATATGTTGCAATAGTGTGGGTCTGATCTGCCGGATCGCCTTTTGTTATTGTCCAAATAATCGGAAAAGAATTGAACACATAAATGATGTTCAAAACCGTTGAAACAGTTAAATTCTTTTTCAGAAGCGGCAAAGTTATGGTAAACAGTTTTTTGAAAAATGATGCACCGTCAACCTCCGCAGATTCGTAGTATGAGTTATCAATACTCTGAAGTCCTGACAAAACACAGAACGTTACAAAGGGAACGGTAACAAAAATTCCCACCCAACATTCCCACGCAAAAAAGGCGGATGCCGTGGGTGTCCAGTTTTTATAAGATGATATAACACCTATCTTGTAGAGTATCACATTCAGAGAACCGTACTCCGCACTCAGAATGTACTTCCATATCAACGCCTGAATGACAAGAGATGTTGCCCACGGAAATACAACTATTGCCCTCATTATTTTTCTGCCGGGAAAATCCAAATTCAAGACAAGACCTATGATTATTCCCAAAACTGTTGAAATTCCTACTACGGAAACAGTCCATATCAGAGTATTTGCCAATGTTTTTCTGAAAGCAGCAGAAGCAAAAACATTTTTGAAATTTTCAAAATTATTAAAACTTTTTATTACTCCCGACTTTGAAATTTCCACCATTGACATTTTAAAGACCGTAAAAACCGGAACGGCAATCATTACAGACATCAGGAGCAGACTCGGAACCAACCAGAGATACGCTGAAATATCGTTCTTATGAATTTTAATCATATTACACATTATAGCTTAGAGCAGCTGAAACAGGCTGTAACAAAAGCCGGTTTTTAAACAAAAACCTGCATTTCAGCCCACAAAAACAAAGGGGATGTTCACAAAATGTTGAATTTTGCTACAACCCCCTTTCTTAATAACTACGGAGCAAATTATTTAACAATCTGCTTCTGAAGTGCATCAAGTGCATCTTTTGCAGAAACCTTGCCTATACAGGCTTCCTGTTCTGCTTTGATAACACCCTGCTTTACGTCATTCCATTCGGGCTTTGCCGTAGGATAGAAATTACATGCTCCCAAAATTGCGATGAAATCGGAAAAATACTTGCTGTTTCCCTTGCCTGCATTACCGCCTTTTTCAAACTGCTCCGCATTCTTTGCCAGAAGTGCAGTTGAATCCGATGTCACAGGAAGGAATCCTTCAAATACCATGTACTCTGCATAAGTCTTTTCATCATAGAAAGCATCAAAGAACTTTGAAATTGCAGCAAGACGCACATTTTCATCTTTGACTTCTCTCTTAAATACCATCAGGCGATCACAGACACCCATGTTAACCGACTTGTTTCCGCCGTTTGTCGGCATGGATGCAACACCGAAGTTTACGTTTGAAGCAATATCGTAAAGGTTACAAGGTCCGAGCATCATTGCAAGGGAACCTGCAGCAAATGCATCCTGCTGAGGATAACGTGTTTCCGTGTACGGATTGGCTGTTGTGTATCCGCTGTCAATGAGCGTTTTCATGAACTCAATCGCTTCAACATTTTCTTTGCTGTTAAGTGTCCAGTTTCCTTTAGCATCCGTAAATCCACCGCCGTTGTTCCATGAATAGTAGGAGAAAGCAGCCTGACCTTCATCGGTTGAAATGTCAAGTGACCACGGGACAATCTTGGAATCGTATGCTTTGATTTTTGCACACGCATCAAGAACCTCATCCCATGTTTCAGGTACTTTGCTCACACCGGCAGCCTTGAGTATGTCCTTGTTGTAGAACAGCGCTCTGGCAGATGCCAAAATCGGAAGTGCCCACACTGTTCCGTTCAAATCGTTTGCTGACCAGAATCCCGGGAAAATCTTGTTTTTTACTGCGTCTGACACGTACTTTTCTGTAGGAACAAGCAGGTCATCGGCAACATAGTCGGAAAAAGTATCAATGTTCAGGATATCGGGTTGCTGATTTGTTGAAATCCTTGTTCCCACAACCGTGTAGAGATCATTCCACGATACAATCTCTATCTTCAGGTCTATGTCAGGATTATTTTCTTCAAATTTCTGTTCAAACTTGGGCCACCAATCCTGTGTGTAGTTGCCGTATTGGGAAATAATTACATTCAGTTCTGTTTTTTTGCTTTCCGCAGAACCCTTTGCGAACACGGAAAACGCAACCAAAAGAACCAAAAAGACTGTTAACGCTTTCTTCATTGTCTACCTCCGAAAGTAAAGATACTATTGTGCAACTTGCAAAGTTTTGCAGGTTGAACTTTTTTTAGTGTAACACATGGAAACAAAATGTAAAGGAAGTTTTGAAAGTTTCTCTTCTAAAGACCGATATGGAACCGATATGAAGTCCGGCAAAATCATTAAGCGGTAGACGGGAGTCGGACCCGCCTCAGAAGCTTGGGAAGCTCCTGCACTACCGATGTGCTACTACCGCAGATTTCAAACCGCAACCGGTGAAGCATCCTATATTTCAGACGCTCACGGCGGTCAGTTTTCCAAGTAACGGTTCAAATTTTACACCATACGTGTGGTCTTTGTCACCTGCAGAATTTTCAATGCAACTTACCGTGAAATCCGCCGCCTGTTTTGCGGCGTCAAAACAGGAACTTCCCTGAAGAAGTTTACCGACAAACACGGATGCGTAAACATCTCCGGTTCCGTGACATCCGTTTGTAAATCTGCGATGCCGGTAATAATCAAGCGGTTTCATTCTCTCTTTAACCGCAACTCCTGTTGTAGAAGGCTCAAAACTGACACCTGTAAGAACCACGGATGCATAGAAGCTGCTTTGAAGTCGGCTTATAAGCTCTTCAATGTATTCTGCGTTATATTCTTCAAGATAGCCTGTTCCGGTAAGAAGGCAGGCTTCGGTGATATTCGGAACGATTATGTCAGCCTCAGAGCAGAGGGTCTTCATATTTTCAACGTAATCATCGTTGAAAGCAGGGTAAAGTCTGCCGTTGTCAGCCATAGCGGGATCTACAACTTTAACTCCGTCTTTTTTGACAAGAGGAAAAAGAAGATTCTTCACATAATCAATCTGTTTCACACTGCCGAGATAACCGGTATATATTCCGTCAAAGAACAATCCTTCTTTTTTCCAGTGCCGGGCAATCAGATGGATATCTTCAGTGAGGTCACGGAAAGTATATCCTGTACATCCCGCCGTATGAGTG
>JAKSPF010000062.1 GCA_024405065.1 Sphaerochaetaceae bacterium
AATTTTTCTGAACGATCCGGTACTGACTTGTGAGGTGGCAGAGGTGAGCCTGTTGAAGAAATCTGTCTTTGTCAGCCCCTCTGAGGCCACAAACATTGCTGCCATGGTAAAAGTTGTTGTGTTTGCAATATTTGAGATTGCCTGTTGTGCAGTTATACAACCTGTTACGGTAAGAGCCAAAAGTCCTGAAAATGCCGTAAGGGACATGGGAATTCTGTTCAGAGCAAAACTCACAGACATCAGTACGAACACAGCCAGCGTGTATATCATGGAAAAAAGATTATTTCACTGCCACTTTTTTTTCAATAACTTAGATGAACCGTACCGTGTACTTGCAACAAAATTCTTCTTGAAGTAGCATAGTCACGTATTAGGGGATGTAGCTCATCTGGTAGAGCATCAGGTTCGCAATCTGACTGTAGGGAGTTCGAGTCTCCTCATCTCCAGAAAGAAAGAGTGGTTCGGCAATGTGGCTTTTTTGTGTTTTTCCTCGGCAATGGGCAATGTTGTTTCATAACACGGTTTGGAGTAAAATTCAGACATGGACTTCAGAGAGAGAGTACAGGAACTCAGAGGACTGCTTCTGCAATATCAGCAGTCATACTACAGAACGGGAAGAGCAGTAATATCAGACAGGGAATACGATGCTCTTTTTGATGAACTGGTAAAGATTGAAAATCTTCACCCGGAGCTCAAGACAGACGATTCACCGACTCAGAGGGTGGGCAGTGACCTGTCTTCTGATTTTCCGGAAGCGGAACATACAATACCGGTTTTGAGCCTTGACAAGGCATATACGTCACAGGAAATTCTTAATTTTGTACGACGGACAAAAAAAAGTTGCGATGAAGATAATCTCTCTTTTGTCCTTGAAGAGAAGATAGACGGTTTTTCAATAGTCCTTTACTACAGAAACGGGGTGCTTGAAAGGGCTGTGACACGCGGAAACGGTCACGTGGGAAATGATGTTACCGCAAATGTAAAAACAATACGTACTGTCCCGTTGAGACTGAATTCACCGGAAACACTTGCGGTGAGGGGTGAGGTTTTTCTGCATAAAAAAGATTTTGAAAGAATCAATGCAACCCTTGCGGAACCTTATGCAAATCCACGCAATCTTGCCGCAGGAACAATACGCAGGATAAAGAGCAGTGAGACGGCTCGTGTACCGTTGAGCATATTTGTTTACGAAGGCTTTTGGGAAGAGCCTGCGGCATTTACGGATCACATCCAGATATTGAGCCGTCTTGCACAATTGGGTTTCTGCGTTGATTCTCATTTCAGTTATTTCTGCAAGACCGCAAAAGAGGCGCGCAGGAGACTTGATGATGCAGGGCTTGACGGAAGAGCTTGCAGTTTTGAAGATTTGGACGGTGAGCTTAAATCACGGGCTGAAACAAGATCTTCATTGCCTTATGAGATAGACGGACTTGTGGTGAAGGTTAATGAGTTGTCTCAGCGTGACGTTCTGGGTTACACGGAGCATCATCCGAGGTGGGCAACTGCTTATAAATTTGAAGCACCGCAAGCTGAAACGGTGGTTGAAGATATTGATGTTCAGGTTGGACGAACCGGAAGAATCACTCCTATGGCAAGAATAAGGGAAACTCAACTTTCCGGATCGGTAATAAAAAATATTACGCTTCACAATCAGGATTACGTTAACGGACTTGAACTTGCAAAAGGAGATACAGTTGCAATTTCAAAAAGAGGTGATGTTATTCCTGCAGTGGAAAGCGTCACGGAAAAAAATACGGACGGTAACACCACATGGCAGATGCCGTCTGTTTGTCCGGTATGCGGTTCGTACATAGAAAAGAGGGGAGCTCATCACTTTTGTACAAACTTCAACTGTCCCGCTCAGGTGACGGGTAGAATTGAATTTTTCTGTGCAAAAAAACAGATGGATATAGAAGGACTCGGACCTAATACCGTTGCATTGCTCTATGAAAAAGGTTATGTGACCGATATTCAGGACATTTACACGTTTGATTTCAAAAATCTTTTACGGGACGGAGTTGAGGGTTTCGGAGAAAAAAAGATTCAGTTGATTGAAAAAGGTATTGCGGAAAGTAAAAAACAGTCGTTCAGGAGAGTTCTTGTAAGTCTCGGTATTCCGGAGTTCGGAAAGAAAGCGGTGGATCTTGTGACAGATGCCGGTTTCAGAACAATGGACAGCATTCTGGAGCTTGTGAACGATAGGGAAAATGCAGTGACTCGTCTTTCGGAAATAGATGGAATAGGGCCTGTTACTGCAGCCGAAATTGCTGACGGTTTCCGCGATGCCGGAACTGTTCGTCTGATATCGGATTTGAAACTGCTTGGGCTGTGCATGGAAGAATCACAACAGGAAAATTACGGATCGGAGAACGGAATTTTTGCAGGTCAGAGTTGGTGTATTACCGGTACATTTGAAAATTTTCAACCACGTGACAGGGCTATGGAAGAGATTGTAAAGCGCGGAGGTAAAGAAGTGACTTCCGTTTCTTCAAAAACCACATGCCTGCTTGCAGGAAGTAATGCAGGAAGCAAACTTGCAAAAGCTCAGTCACTCGGGGTGAAAATTGTTACCGAAAGTGAGTTTCTTGACATTCTGAAGGAAAATGAGTCCTCAGCAGGAGATACAGAAAAGGACTCGGTTTATAATTCAGAGCCGCAACAGGGCTTACTGGATTTGCTGTGAGTATCTTTCAGGAATTCCTGTGTTGTCAAAAGAGGCTTTTATCTTGTAAATTTAAACCTGTTCTTCACAAAGCTTAATTTTATATTTGGCTCGAGACAGTTGAAAAAAACTTGAAACAGTGTTGACGGAGGGTGAGATGAAACACGATTTTTCAATTCCGCAGTTGGGTGAGGCAAAGATTCCTTCACCGATACGGCTTGATGATGCTGACGGAGACGGCAAAGCAGATTATGTCACGGATGACCAGCGTATATTGTTCAGCCTTGATACAAAAGATGAGAACGGTCACCGTGTTGCGGTGGGAGATGAAACACTTGAACTTGCAGGTCCGCGTCAGAACATATATTTCAATCCCACGCATGTTCACGCTGCAATAGCAACTTGCGGAGGAATCTGTCCGGGTCTTAACAATGTCATAAGGGCTGTTGTCAGGTGCCTTTGGTATAGGTACGGTGTCAGGAGAATTACCGGTGTTCCGTTCGGTTACCAGGGTCTTCTCGCAACGAGTAAATTCCCGTTTATAGAACTTAATCCCGAAATTGTGGATGACATTCAGGAAAAGGGCGGAACAATACTCGGAAGTGCGCGCGGCGGCGGAGATAAAACAGAAGAAATTGTTGATACTCTGGAGAGAATGAACATCAACATGCTTTTTACGATAGGCGGTGACGGTACTTTACGGGGAGCATATGATATTGCTCAGGAAGTTAAAAACAGAGGATTGAAAATTGCAGTTGTTGGAATTCCGAAAACAATTGACAATGATCTTGCCTATATTCAGACTTCTTTCGGTTTCAACACTGCTGTTTCAATGGCAGTGCCTGTTGTGAGAGGTGCTCATGTTGAAGCAAAGAATGCAATCAACGGAGTAGGGCTTGTAAAGGTTATGGGTCGTGAAAGCGGTTTCATAGCGGTACATACTTCACTTGCACAAAGTGATGTCAATTTTTGTCTGATTCCGGAAAGCCCGTTTGACCTTGACGGTCCCTGCGGACTTCTTGCAAATCTTAAAAAGCGTCTTGAAGCACGGGGGCATGCCGTGATTCTTGTTGCAGAGGGTGCAGGACAGGATCTTATGCCTCAGACCGGAGAGAAGGATGCAAGCGGAAACAGGCGATACAGTGATATCGGGATGTTTCTTCAGGACAAGATAAAGGATTACTTCAAAAAACAGGATATGGTTGTGAATATAAAGTATATTGACCCGTCTTACATAGTGAGAAGTGCACCGGCAAACAGTTATGATTCAATTTACTGTGCAAGGTTGGGTGCAAATGCTGTTCATGCTGCAATGGCGGGAAAAACAGAGGTGCTTGTTTCAATGATGCACGACTGCTTCATAAATATGCCTATCCGTGAGGCAGTAAGTCACCGTAACCGTGTAGATGTCCGCAGTGCTCTTTGGCGTGATGTACTTGAAAATACAAGACAGCCTATGGTGATGAAAAACTGATGACTTTTTTGAAGCGCATAAAAAGGATGATAAGGCTGTCTCGGCTTTCAAGAAAACTTGAGACCTTTGAACCCTATGAAACCGATGAAAACGGAAACAGAATCATTCGTCTGAACGTAGTTGATGATGATTACTTTCTCTCACCTCTTTCTGTGGACGGTGTGCCGTGCATAAGTGACGAGACTGCACACTATCTTGAGTTTTATCTGAAAAACATGTCGGTTGACTCAGATGAAAAACTAAGGTTTGTAATTACGGGAAAGAACCTGAATGAGCGTGAACGTAACCTGTATGCAAAGGCAATAAGGAATTATTATAAGGAAGAGTTTCTTGATGTTCAGGAAGATATGGAAGACAACACATTTTACTCGGTCATTATGGGCATAGTGGGTTTGGGACTGTTGTTCACCAGTGTTTTTGTATTCACATCGGAAAAAGCACCGTGGTTGTTCGTACTCCTTGATCTTATTGGCTGGGTTCTCGGATGGGAGGCTATAGACCTCATTTTTGTACGCAGACCGCAGATGAGAAAGTTGCAACTTCAGAATCTTAAAATTCTTGAGGCCGATATCTCTTTCCAAGCTTCTGATGAATACCTCGTTTGAAGACAATCGGGCGAGCCGGCACATGGTCTGCACGTTTACTGTTCAATTTCAGGGACTTTTTTTCTGAAATCTTCAAGCAAATCTTCTTTTGTCATTCCTTCCCGCAGAAGAACGAATATGGTGTCATCTCCTGCAATGGTTCCGAGAATCTCCGGCATTCCTATTGCATCCAAAGCGAAGGCTACGCTGTTTGCGTGACCTTGCCTTGTCTTTATCACGCCCATGTTTCCGTTGAATTCAAGGCTGACAATTCCGCGTCTTATATCCAGTTCAAAGCTGTTTTCTGCATCCTTGTGGGCTTCTGTTACCGGCAATGAATAGTAGTATCCGCTCCACCCGTCCGATATTTTACCGACTTTCAGCATTTTCAGATCTCTTGACAGAGTTGCCTGAGTTACATCGTAGCCTTCTTCTTTCAGCATCTGCAGAAGTGTGTCCTGATTTTCAATTCTGTTCTTTTTTATCATTTCTCTCACTGCAGTCAGCCTGTTCAATCTCTGTTTCACACAAGCCCTCACTTTTCAGCAATTTTGTTACAGTATATCATGTATTTTCGTTTGCGGACAGATTCAGAATATGAATGGAATTCTGCAATCGGCTCTGTACTTTGATATTATCCGCAAAGGTAAATTCAGGATTTACGAAGAGAGTTTTGAAAGTCGCTCTGTAATGTGATAATATCATTACAAACGGGGCAGTCAGCGTAACGTTGTGTATGAATGCCTTTTGAGTAAAGCCGATTGTAAAATTGAGCTTTTAGCCTGAAAGCCAAATTCAGAATTCATGAATGGGGCTCAGTAGATAAGGAATATTGTGATATGGAAAACGTGATGGTGAAACTTCTGAAAGCGGTTGAAGAACACGGTATTGAACCGGCCGTTTCCGATTCAACGGGAACTTTTACATACAGTGAGTTGCTGAAATTTGCAAAGTGTGTAGCTGCAAATCTGCAGAAGCATTCTGTTCATTACGGAAGCCGCGTAATAGTTGAAGTCCCGAGGAGCAAAGAGTATGCAGGATGTCTTATCGGTTGCTGGATTATGGGCGCGGTTGCAATCCCGCTTTCAGACGATTATCCTGCAGAGCGCCTTGAGTATATAAAAAAAGATTCACAGTATGAAATTGCCATAGATGCAGCGTTTCTTGCTTCGCTTGACAGAACTCTTACCGTTGAACCGATTATTCCTGAAATGGATGCAGAAGGAGTTGTAATTTACACGTCAGGTTCAACAGGTAACCCGAAAGGTGTTGTTCACGACTTTTACTCAATGAGTGCCGTCTCTGCAAGAAATACGATACACGATCATTCTGACGATACGGAACGTAACAACATTGTGGGTCTTGTGGCTCCGTTTACATTTGTTGTAGGTACGGGGCTGTTTCTTTCTGCAATGCCTCTTGCAAAACATCTGGTAATAGTGCCGGATGAAATCCGTAAAGATCCGTTCAAACTCGCAAAGTATTACGATGACAATGACATTGAATCATCTTATGTTCCGCCGAGAATGGTTGATTTCATGCTTAAGCATAACAAATCGCTGAAAGTTATTTCCGTGGGTTCGGAACGGATTACCAACCTTTATTTCAACGAACATCCAGTGGTGATGAACGGATACGGTTCTACGGAGCTTTTCGGCGGTACTTTAGCATTCAAAATAGACAAACTGTATGAAAATACGCCCATAGGAAAGCCGTTCGGAAATGAAAAAGCATACGTTCTGGATGAAAACAACAATGAAGTGGAGGTGGGTGAGCTTTGTATTACAGGCGGAGTTGCAAAGTGTTATCTCAACCGTCCGGAAGAAACAAAAAAAGCTTTTGTGAAGAATCCTTTTTCAAAAACAGACGGTTTTGAAAGAATGTTCAGGACCGGTGACATAGTGCAAAGACTTCCGGACGGAAATCTTGTTTTCATTGAACGCAGGGACTGGATGGTGAAAATCAACGGTCAGCGTGTTGAAGTTCTGGAAGTGGAAGGTACAATAAGGCGGTATCCGGGAATAAGCGAAATTGCAGTAAAGGACTTTACCGCAAAAAACGGTATTACGTATTTAGTGGCATATTACTGCGGAGATGACGGTATTACCGAAGAGGATCTCCGTAATCATTGCAAATCAAATCTTACGTCATATATGGTTCCGAGTTTTTACATACGCATGAAATCCCTGCCGCTGAACCCGAACGGAAAACTTGACAGAAAAAATCTCCCCGAACCTGATATTTCGGCCTTTAAAAGAGAATACGCAGAACCTGA
>JAKSPF010000063.1 GCA_024405065.1 Sphaerochaetaceae bacterium
GGAGCCTAAATTCTTCGGGAACTTAAGGTGGAGGCGAATGATGAGATTTAATTACGCTTTCCAGTTGAGCTTTGTTTACTTCAAACTCTACCAAACCCAATCCACTCTAAACTTTTTTCAATACGTCCATTTCTGATTGGAATATTATCGTTGTTTAGTATGCCGTAAAGTTCCGTACAACACGCATCGCCAAAATGCTTAAGTTTGTATTCTGGGTTCTTGCAACAGTCATAAATACGCCGAATATAGTCATTTTCATCATAAATCAGGTGTATGATGAGCTTTTTTACTGAATTAAGGGTGTTGGCACTCATAAACGCCTCTTTCTGTGTATTTCGCCCTCCTGAAAAATAGCGAACAGTATCATGATACGAACTGACGTGATAAAGTGCTTCGTAAAGCTCATTAATAATTGACACAAATACTTTCAAGGGCGGTAGAAATGCTGCCCTTGTTTTGTATATTTATCAGGCAATTTTTTATTTTGAAATTAGCTCTGAATAGTTTGTTTTATGCCATGTACTGTAACGGATACTTTTCGGGATTTTTAAGAGCCTCTAACTCAATATCTGCATCAAGTTCCGGCCAATGAAGATTGCCTTCAAGATCAGATTCAACTTTTACAACAGAAAGAAGAGGTGCTCCTTCAAATACAGGATAGTCTGAATAAGAGATAAAGAATTCAGAGCCACCGGCTACAACCCATATTCCAAACTGAGAAACATTTGTTACTTCCGGTTTATCTGACTTGGTGAGCAAAATGCTTGTTCCAGCTTTCATTAATCTCCTCCAGTCTGCTTTCTATTGTTTTCTGTATTCTAACGACTTCTGAATCAGAAAGGTTTATTATTTTTGCAACCTCAATTTTCGGTTCAATCCAAAATTTAACTTCTCCGTCAGGACAAGATACATGGATATGCTTTCGTGACTCTTCTCTTGAGAAAAAGTAAAATCTATAACTTCCTTCAATAAATACAGTTGGCATAGCAAAACCTGTATATAATATCATCTAAAAAATGATAAAAGTCCACTCTATTTTTAAAATAACAGTTTTAATTCACTCGGTTAGAGTTTTGGTTGGAGTTGAGGGATTTTCAATCCTTGTCAGTTCATAGGTGTATGATTTGCCGTTTTGAGATTTTCTGTGTAAATTAGTTCCGTATATCAAACGGAGGTGTGGGTTATATGCCGGCAGACCTGCCTGAAAGATTGGCGGTTTACAGCAATCTTGTCCTTGCGGCGATGTCAGATGAAGATGATGACCCGTTATGGCAACGGTTTTACCGTATACAGATTGCATCATTTTTTCTTTCTAAAAAGAACCTCAGATTCAAGCTTGAGGAGGCTTGTCGTGCTTACAGAATGATTGTAAACCGCTGGTGTGACGTTAAAACGGACATTGAAGATTGTGACATACCGATTCGTAACATTGATAATCTTTTCAAGACCATACTGATTGATTATCCGTACGACTGTGAAGAAGAATGCAAAGCCGTTTCTACCGTACCGGTGTCATTCTGACACAAAAAATGACGACTTTTCAGTTAGTGTATAATTTTGACACGTTTTTGACACATTTTCTGATAACAGAACCGACAGAGCCGGTTCGTCTTTTCTGAAATTGCCGTAAAAAATATATGCAATTGCTTGTGTATCAATGAAATATGGTTTGATTGGCATAAAAATTGCTTCGCATAAAGTGAAGTCTTTATTTTTGTGAGGTGAGTGTTATGGCAAGAATCGGTAAAGAATTTGAGACAACAGCCCTTTCCGTATATCTGTCTGAGGTTGAGAAGGTTCCTCTTCTTTCTCAGGAAGAGGAATATGAACTTGCCGTGCGTGCCAAAAGCGGTGATTTACGTGCAAGGGACAGAATTGTATCGGCAAATACACGTTTTGTGATAAGCGTCGCCAAAAAATTTCAGGGCAGAGGACTTTCTCTTGAAGATCTTATAAGTGAGGGTAATATAGGTCTTCTGATTGCAGTTGATAAATTTGAACCGGAAAAGGGTTATCATTTCATCAGTTACGCAATCTGGTGGATAAGGCAGTCAATTCTGAAGGCTCTTGCTGACAAATCAAGGATGATAAGGCTTCCGATGAACAAAGCGGCTGATTATGTTCAGGTTCAGTCCGTGAAGTACAGACTTGAGCAGGACGGGGAGCAGACTTCTCTTGAAAATATTGCCGGAGAGTGTGATATGACTGCTTCTCAGGTGGCTGAAATTCTGAGTTATGCAAGAGACGTAATGAGCCTGAATACTCCCGTGTCTGAGGGTGAGGGTACTGCGTTCGGTGATTTTATTGAAAGTGACGATGCCGGTCCTGAGGATATTGTGATTGAAGAGTCTCTTTCAGAATCTGTTGACAGACTGCTCGGTGAACTTTCGGAGAAAGAGAGGGATGTGATTGTGAGAAGGTTCGGTCTGCATGATGTTGAACAGATGAGTCTTCAGGAAATAGGTGAGATTTACGGTCTTACAAAGGAAAGAATCCGTCAGATAGAAAAGAAGGTTCTGGACGGTTTCAGAGGAGATTCCAGAGTTCAGGATATGAAGTGTTACATTGCGTGAAATACAATACATACTGAAATAATCGGGGTGAGGATTTTCACCCCTGTTTTTTTATTGACAGAAACAGATTTTTCAAAGATAATCTCGCCCGTTTATATGGTTAAAAAAAGAAGGATTTGTTTATGGCAAAAAAAATTGACAAATGGGTTTACTTCTTCGGTAACGGTGTTGCCGAAGGTACGGCAAGCATGAAAGATATTTTGGGCGGTAAGGGTGCCAACCTTGCCGAGATGACCAGCATAGGTCTGCCGGTGCCTCCCGGATTTACAATCAGTACTGAGGCATGTGATTATTTTTCAAAGCATGAAGGTTCTTATCCTGATGGAATGAGGGAAGAGGTTCTTATCAATCTGAAGCAACTTGAAAAGACGATGGGTGCAAAGCTTGGCGATCCGGTGAATCCCCTTTTGGTTTCAGTCCGTTCAGGTGCTGCTCAGTCAATGCCCGGTATGATGGATACTGTTTTGAATCTCGGGCTCAATCCGGATACGGTTGAGGCAATGGCAAAGAAAACGAATAACGAGCGTTTTGCATGGGACAGTTACAGACGTTTCATACAGATGTTCGGTGATGTTGTGATGGGTGTGCCTCATGCCAAATTTGAAGAGGCAATTCAAGACGTCAAGGATGAAGAAGAACTCACATGGGATTATGAGCTTACTACTGAAAACCTCCAGAATCTCGTGAAAAGATACAAAAGAATTTACAAAAGACATACCGGTGAAGATTTTCCCACAGATCCGCAGGAACAGCTTTTCAAGGCAATTGATGCTGTGTTCCGTTCGTGGAATAACGACAGGGCAATCAAGTACCGCCGTATGAATGATATCCGCGGACTTCTCGGGACTGCAGTGAATGTTCAGAGTATGGTGTTCGGAAATATGGGTGACACATCCGGAACCGGTGTTGCATTCACTCGTGACCCATCAACCGGAGATAATCATTTTTACGGTGAGTATCTTATGAATGCACAGGGTGAAGATGTTGTTGCAGGTATCAGAACACCGCAGTCAATAGATACTCTCTGTAAGGTGAATCCCGAAGTTTACAAACAGCTTTGCGGTATAAGGGAAATTCTTGAAAAGCATTATCACGATATGCAGGACATGGAGTTTACCATTCAGGAAGGTAAACTCTATATGCTTCAGACAAGAAACGGTAAGAGGACGATTTTTTCGTGGCTCAGGTCTCAGGTTGAAATGGTTGAGGAAGGTCTTATTGATGTCAATACCGCCGTTTCACGTGTTCCGGCTTCCGAGTTCAACAAACTTTTTGCTCCGATCCTTGACCAGAATGAAATTAAGTCAAAGGGTATAAAACCTGTTACCACCGGTCTGAATGCGTCTCCCGGAGGAGCCTGCGGTCAGGTTTATTTTACCGCTGAAGACGCCGAAAAACAGGCAGAACAGGGGCACGATGTTATTCTTGTAAGAACAGAAACTTCACCTGAAGATATAGGCGGTATGGCTGTTTCAAAGGGAGTTGTGACTTGCCGCGGAGGAATGACAAGCCACGCTGCTGTTGTTGCAAGAGGTATGGGTTGTCCATGTGTTTCAGGTGCCGGTGAAATTGTTGTCAACATTGCAAAGAAATGCTTTGACGTGAACGGTGTCACGGTGAATGAAGGTGATTATATTTCAATAGACGGTTTTTCAGGTGCTGTTTATGCTGAGAAAATTCAGGTAAAACCTTCGGAAATCGTGCAGGTTCTCAACGGAACAATGAGAGAGAGTGATTCCAATCTGTTTCAGAATTACAAAAAGTTCATGGGTTACGTTGACAGCATAAAGACAATGGGTGTGAGGACAAATGCAGATACCCCTCAGGATACTCACATGGCGGTGATGCTCGGTGCCGAGGGTATCGGTTTGTGCAGAACCGAACATATGTTCTTCGGCGGTTCGAGAATTATTTCCATGAGAAAGATGATTCTTGCCAACAATCTCAGGGAGCGTGAGGCTGCTCTTGAGGAGATTCTGCCGATGCAGAGAGAAGACTTTGAGGCAATGTTTACGGAATTAAACGGTCTTCCCGCAAATATCAGACTCCTTGATCCTCCTCTCCATGAATTCCTGCCCAACGATTCCACAACAAGGCATGAAATGTCACTCAAACTCGGGGTGAGTGTTGAGGATATTGCAAAAAAATGTTCAAATCTGCATGAATTCAACCCGATGCTCGGTTTCAGAGGTTGCCGTCTTGCGGTGATTTATCCTGAAATTCTCAAGATGCAGGTTCGTGCGATAATTGAAGCGGCAATTAACGTCCAGAATCGCGGGATAAAGGTTTTCCCGGAAATTATGATTCCTCTTGTGGGTCACTACAAAGAGTTCAGTTTCTGTAAAGAACATGCTGAAGAGGTGATCAACCAGATTTTCAAAGAGAAAAACACAACAGTCAATTATGAAATCGGTACAATGATTGAAGTTCCCAGAGCGGCGTTGACTGCAGATGAGATTGCAAAGGAAGCGGCGTTCTTCAGTTTCGGTACAAATGACCTCACTCAGATGACATGCGGTTTCTCACGTGATGATGCCGGTTCATTCCTCGGTCATTATGTCAGTGATGCGGATAAGGGCTTCTATGAGTATGATCCGTTTGCAACGATTGATGTTGACGGAGTGGGTAAGATTTTGTCCATGGCGGCAAAGCTCGGAAGGTCCGTTAAACCGGATATCAGACTCGGTATATGCGGCGAGCACGGCGGCGATCCCAAAACCATTGCTTTCTGTCAGAAAGTGGGTCTGAACTACGTTTCGTGCTCTCCGTACAGGGTTCCGATTGCTCGTCTTGCGGCTGCGCAGGCGACTATACAGGAGTAATGTTATTCTGTATAATCAAAAGGTCACGTTCAGAGAACGTGGTCTTCTGCCAGAATGGCTCAGGGGTAGAGCAGCTCACTCGTAATGAGCAGGTCTTGGGTTCGAATCCCAATTCTGGCTTTCTGAATGGAGTTTTGAAAGTTTGCTCTATTAAACCGATAAGAAGGCGCGGAGGTTTCTGCAATTGACTATTGCGTGTTTTGAGGGTACTTTATAAGCATGAATAAAATCATCACACACACGGACTCTGAGAGTCTTTTTATTCCTCAGAAAAAGGGAAAGCGTGGTGCCAAAGTTTACGGTTTACCAATGTCACGTGAACTTGCGTCATACATTGATGATGTTTCTCCGGACGCTCAGCGGCAGCGACTTTTCAGTATGTTTTTTGCCGGGAAATTTTCTCCTGTTAATGTTGTTGAGGAAAGTGACGGATTTGACGGTGATTTTTAATGAACGTACTCGGTATTGAAACTT
Source organism: Sphaerochaetaceae bacterium (assembly GCA_024405065.1). GTDB lineage: Bacteria > Spirochaetota > Spirochaetia > Sphaerochaetales > Sphaerochaetaceae > JAKSPF01. The sequence goes on from JAKSPF010000063.1 coordinate 5,870, forward strand.
CGTGTGATGAATGCAGTGCTGCAGTTGTAAAAGACGGCAGTGAGATTCTCTCCAATGTGATTGCCACTCAGATTGAACTTCACAGACCTTTTGACGGGGTTGTGCCTGAGCTTGCATCAAGACTTCACACTGAGTGGATAAGTCAGGTTGTAAATGCTGCAATTCTGCAGGCGAATATCTCCAAAAAAGATATTGATGCCATAGCAGTTACCTGTAAGCCGGGTCTTTTAGGATCACTTCTTGTAGGGGTGAATTTTGCAAAGGGTCTTGCACAGACTCTTGATGTTCCTTTTGTCGGAATTGACCATATCCGTGCGCATCTTTACGCTCCTCAGATTGAGCATCCCCTGAAGTATCCGTATCTCGGTGTTTTGCTTTCAGGGGGTCATACGGTGATATGCCGTGTTGACAGTTATGACAGCATAGAGGTTTTGGGAACTACTGTGGATGATGCAATAGGTGAGGCTTTTGACAAAGTTGCCAAGCATTACGGTTTAGGGTATCCGGGGGGGGTGATGATTGACCGTCTTGCACAAAAAGGTGATGATCTTGCTTTCCGTTTTCCCGGTTCAAATCTCAAGGAAACCTACCACCCGTATGATATTTCTTATTCAGGTCTCAAAACTGCAGTAATAAACCAGTTGGAGCTGTTTTCTACCGGTAAGGAAGCGTCTGCTGAGAATATTGCAGCAAGTTTTCAGCGTGTGGCAGTAGGAATGCTGATGAAACGTGTTGACCGTGCCCTCACAGATACAGGGCTGAAACGTATCTCCGCCGGCGGAGGAGTTGCTGCCAACAGTCTGGTTCGTTCTTCACTTAAAGCGTACGAAGACAAGGGCTTTGAAGTTTCTTTTCCTTCACTCAAACTTTGTACTGATAACGGAGCAATGGTTGCCGGTCTCGGATACAGATATATATCCGATGGCATCACATCTTCCTGCAATCTTGATGCGTCATCCCGTGTTGCCGCTTTCAAAAAAACAGTTGTGGAACTTTAGGACACTTTTTTTCATTTGCTCAGTCAAATATATTTTGCATTGTTTACCGGAAGCACCTCCGTTTCACCAACTGTTACATTGCACAGACCAAGGACAAGGCCTGCATAAAGGATCTGAGTTTTGCAAC
>JAKSPF010000064.1 GCA_024405065.1 Sphaerochaetaceae bacterium
GTGATACCGCTCGGACCGCTTCACATGCCTGCCAACATAGGCGGCATTGAGGCTGCAAGAAAGGTTATGCCGAATGTTCCGCACGCAATCGTTGTTGATACCGCTTTCCATCAGACAATGCCGCCGGAAGCATTTATGTATGCACTTCCTTACGAATGGTATGAAAAATACAGTGTAAGAAGGTACGGTTTCCACGGAACAAGTCATCTTTACTGTTCAAAGAGGGCGGCTCTGTTGCTCGGCAAGGAGAACAAGGACACGAACCTGATAATCTGCCACATAGGAAACGGTGCATCTGTCTGTGCGGTGAAGAACGGTGAGTGTATTGATACTTCAATGGGTCTGACACCTCTTGAGGGTCTTGTGATGGGCTCAAGGTCCGGTGATATGGATCCTGCAATAATGCCTTACATGATGAAGAATCTGGGAATCAACGATCCTCAGGAAATGGACACCTATCTCAACAAGAAAAGCGGTCTTGTGGGAATCTGCGGAATGAGTGACAGAAGAGATGTTGCCAATGCAGCAAAGGAAGGAAACAGCAAGGCTCAGCTCGGAGTTGATATGGAGTGTCACAGACTCAGAAAGTATGTAGGAGCGTATGCGGCACTTTTAGGCAGGGTGGATGCGGTTGTGTTTACTGCCGGTGTAGGTGAAATGAGTCCTCTGATCAGGCACGGTGCGGTGAGCGGTCTTGATAACCTCGGTATTAAGCTTGACGAACACAAAAATGACATTTGCATGTGCAGAAATGCGGAATTTGAAATTTCTTCCGATGATTCTCCGGTAAAGATTTTTGTGATTCCGACAGATGAAGAACTTGTGATGACTGAAGATGCCTTTGCTCTTATGAACGGAACTTATGATGTTCATACTAAATTCCATTACACATTTGAAGAGGCTTCTTATGTGAACAAAGGCAGACAGAGAGGTCTTCCCAAAAATCTTGAGAAGTATCCGGAGCTGAAAAAAATCATAGCTCTTCCAAAGAGGAAATAACGGTTAATCAGTTGATTTTGCGGGACTGCTTGACAGTCCCGTTTTTTATGGTTCAGTAGCTTGTTGAGTAATCTGCATGTAAGTGGTATTTTTCAGCCATGCGCTCGGACAGAAAAGAATTTTTGCGTGGATTCAGGGATGCGTTCCCTGTTTTTGTGAGTTATTTTGCCGTATCAATAGCTCTTGGTATTACGGCAAGAAACATAGGTTTTTCACCGGTTGCCGCCGGGTTTATGAGCCTTGTGAATCTTACTTCTGCCGGTCAGGCAGCAGGTTTGAGAATTATGGCAGAGCAGGGGACAAGAATAGAGATTGTTCTTTCACAGGTTGCCATAAACCTGCGGTACATGCTGATGAGTGCCGTTCTGGCAACCAGACTTACCGAAAATACAGGAACGGGCAAACGGATGCTGATGGGGTTCGGTATTACCGATGAGATATTCGGTCTTTCTGCCAAGAATGAGGCATTAAATCCGTTCTATACGGTAGGATGTTTCTGCATGGCAACGCCGGGTTGGGTTGCCGGAACGGTACTCGGTGTGGTGATGGGCAATTTACTTCCCGTGAAAATCGTTGAGGCACTTTCCATGGCTCTTTACGGAATGTTTATATCTCTTGTCTTTTCACCGGCAAAGAAAAATTACATTCTTTTTCCTGTAATTCTTTTTACGATGCTTTCAAGTTACCTGCTTGAGACCTTTGTTCCGGTTGTATCTTTCGGTATGAGGGTGATTTTTCTTACTTTGGGAATTTCAGCTCTTGCTGCGGTGATTTTCCCAGTGAAAGCAGAAAAGGAGGATGGCGAGGGTGTCTGATTTTGATATATATGCGGATATACTTCTTATGGCAACGGTAACTTATCTTATCAGGGTAATTCCTCTTTTGTTTATAAAAAAGCCGATTACAAACAGGTTTATAAAATCTTTTCTTTACTATGCTCCGTATGTGACTTTATCCGTAATGCTGTTTCCCGGTGTTCTTTATGCAACCGGCAACACATTCACTGCAGTCTGCGGTGCCGCGTTCGCCTTTATCTGTTCTTTTATGAGTGACAATTATGCCCTTGCTTCTCTGGGAAGTATTGTTGCTGTTTTCCTTGCTCAGTTGATTTCACGTTGATTATTGGATATATTCTGAAAGCGGAGTCAAATATGAAAGTTTGTCTTTTTAACACAATGAGCCGTAAGATTGAGGAATTTAAGCCGATAAGCAGGGATGTTGTCGGAATGTACGGATGCGGTCCTACAGTCTATAACTACGCGCATATCGGTAATCTGAGAACTTATATTTTTGAGGATATTCTGAAAAGAATGCTTACTCACGCAGGATACAAAGTTCGTCACGTCATGAATATTACCGATGTGGGACACCTTACGGGAGACGGAGACGACGGAGAGGATAAACTTGAGAAGTCTGCAAGGGAAAGCGGTAAATCGGTTTGGGATATTGCAAAGTTCTACACGGATGCTTTTTTCAGGGATTATGATTCACTGAACATAATCAGACCTGATGTAATCTGTCCGGCAACACAGCACATTCCTCAGATGATTGCCTTGATAAAGCGTCTGGAAGAAGGGGGGCACACTTACGTTGCAGGGGGTAATGTTTACTTTTCAATAGACACTTTTCCCGATTACGGAAAACTTGCCCGTCTGAAACTTGATGAACTTCAGAGCGGAGCAAGAATTGATGTGGATTCCAACAAGCGTAACCCTAAGGATTTTGTTCTGTGGTTTACAAAGAGTAAGTTCGGTGAACAGGCTATGATGTGGGATTCTCCGTGGGGCAGAGGATATCCGGGTTGGCATATTGAATGTTCTGCAATGAGTATGCATTACCTTGGAGAGCAGTTTGACATTCACTGCGGCGGAATAGATGCTATTCCGGTTCATCATACAAATGAGATTGCCCAAAGTGAGGCCGCAACAGGGAAAAAATGGGTAAACTACTGGATGCACGGTGAATTTCTGCTTACGGAAAAAGGCAAGATGAGCAAAAGTTCCGGGGAGTTTCTCACCCTTCAGGTTTTAAGAGACAGGGGATTTGACCCTCTTGATTACAGATATTTCTGTTTGGGAGCACATTACAGAACGCAGTTGCAGTTCTCGTTTGAGGGCTTGACCGGAGCAAGAAACGCAAGGCTCAACCTTGCGGAAAGAGTTTCTTCTTTGGGTGAATTCAAACCGGTAGAACTTTCACCTGCGGCAAAGGCTTATACGGATGACTTTGACGGTTTTGTCTGTGATGATCTTTCAATGTCACGTGCCCTCTCTGTTTTGTGGGGACTTTTGAAGGACGGAAGTATTCCCGATTCTGAAAAATTGTCCGCAGTCAGATATATGGATGAGGTTTTGGGACTTGAACTTGACAAGGTCAAATCTGTTGCCGATTCCGGATCCGGACTTTCTGCGGAATTGTCTGATCTTCTTGAAAAGAGGGCAAAAGCCAAAGCGGAAAAGGATTGGGCTACCGCAGATATGATAAGAAACAAAATTGACGCTCTGGGGTTCTTTGTGAAAGATACTCCGGACGGTCCTGTTGTCGTAAAAAAATAAATTGTAACCGTTACGGGAGAAGATTGTTAAAGCTTATGGAAATAAGAAGTGGTGATGATGCCGTTTTCAGACAGGTGTACAAACAGGTATTTCCGCTTGTGATGAGAGTTGCCTATCACGTGACTTTCAATGCGGATATTGCAGAGGATATCTGTCAGGATGCGTTCATCAGGTTCTATGACAAGGACATGACGTTTCCGTCTTTGGATGATGCCAAGTTCTGGTTGATCAGGGTTGTGAAAAATCTTGCTATCAATCATGTCAAAAGGAAGGCAAATGAGGTTGCCAAAATGGAAAAAATCGGTAGGACGCCTACGGATAATCCTTTCGGTGACGGTGCCAGAGAGCTGCTTCTTAATGAATCAAAGGTTGCTGTAAGACGTGCAGTTGCGCAGCTTCCTGAGATTTACAGAACTGCGATTGTTCTGAGAGAATATGCGGATCTTGATTATCAGCAGATTGCCAAGGTTCTCAAAATCTCTGAGAGCAATGTTAAAGTCAGGGTACACCGTGCAAGAAAAGAACTTGAGGTGATACTCGGACGGGAGGACGTGAATGTGCCTTGATGATCAGATTCTCAATACCTATATTGACGGAGAACTCGCTCAGCCGTGGAAATCCCGCGTGGAGAATCATCTTTCAACGTGTAGCGGGTGTCGTATGAGACTCAACAGTCTGAAAAATATCAGTGATGATATTAAAAATTCGGTGCTTTCCGATGAAGAAATCAGACCGAGACAGGAACGTGTACTTGCAATGCTTGAAAAGAACTGTCTGGGAAAGAAGAAAAAGTTTTCACTGTTCAGAAGACAACTCCGTTTTTCCGTAGGTCAGCTTGCCGGAGCCGCTGCGGCTTTTGTGATTGTGTTTGCCGGAGCTATTGCGTTTACGTCAGGCAGAGCTGATCAGATTATTCCTGCTCCGGAGACGGAAACGGATATAGATATTGCCAATATCATGCCTGTACGTGCAGTGGACAGCCCGCAGAGAGGACTTGACACTTTCACTTTGGATGAAATTCTTAAAAATCTTGATGCCAGAGGTTATGATGTTGATGTAAAGCTCAAAAGTATCAAGCCTGTGGAATTTACGGAAACTGAGGTGCTGACAAACTGAGGAGCCGATTGTAAAACTTCAGAGGAACTTCCGGTTTACGGAGACGGAACAGAGCCGGTTCGCCCGGTTATGAGTTTTGAAAGCTGCTCTTGAATATTTTTGAAAGAGTTATGCTGTCGGTTTTCCACTTTGCATCAACTCTGACCCTGAGATCAACATAAATTACTGAATCGGGAAATACCGATTTGAGTTCCTTGAATGTTGCAACACGTATTGATTTGACAGTTGCCCCGCCTTTGCCTACAAGAATCGCTTTTTGAGATTCACGTTCAACAATTATGAAAGCACGTATCCAGACACGGTTTTTTTCTTCATTGTATTCAAGGTCTGCAATATCAACCCGGATTGAATGCGGAATCTCATCTCTTACACAGTTGATTGCTTTTTCACGTATTATTTCCGAGATTCTGAATTCAAGGTTCTGATCAGTCCGGGCGGATTCATCATACAGAAGTTCACCGTCAGGTGCCTTTGAAAAAAGCTCAATGAGAAGTTCGTCTATTCCGTCATCATCTGCTGCTGAAATATCAAATACGGCTCTTCCCGGAACGTGAAGCCGGAGATAACTGTGAGCGTCTTCAAGTTGTTGTGAAGACAGTATGTCTTTTTTGTTTACGGCACATACAACCGGAACTGAAAGACCGCTCAGCATGAAGGATATTGCATCTTCTTCCTCACCGGCTTTTCTTGTTGCATCAATTACATAAATAACTGCGTCACAATCTTCAAGTGATGAAACGGCAATTTCCTGCATACGCCTGTTGAAATCTTTTTCAGATATGTGCCATCCCGGGGTATCCGTGAAAATCAGTTGTCCGCGCTGATCTGTGTATATGCCGCGTATGGCATTTCTGGTAGTCTGCGGAACAGGTGATGTGATTGAGATTTTGCTTTCACAGATTGTGTTTATCAATGTGGATTTTCCGGAGGACGGTCTGCCGATTATTGCAACGGATGCGCATTTCATAAATCCATTCTACAATTTTTCAGTGATTTTGTCTGTGTTTCCCGGACATTTTTGCGGGCAAGGTAATTCTTATGGGCGATCCGGTACTGTATTGAACAGATTTATTTTAACGACGATAATTACCGGTGATGTACGGAGGTACTGTTATGCAGAGATTGCAAAAAATAAAACTTGTTTCAGTGTTGGTGATTATCACCGTTTTATTTGCCGGCTGTTCAAAAAGCAATGTTGCGGACAAAGAATCTGCTTACGGATATGCGGTTGAGGAAGCGGTGTATGAGGCACCGAGAATGGCAATGAAGTCCGTGTCTGTTTCAAATACAAGTGCCGGATTCACGGCAGATGCTGTTGCTTACGATGCTGCACCTGAGCCGGCACCGTCTGTTGAAAGCTACGAGCGTAAACTTATCAAAACAGGAAACATCACCGTTCAGGTTCCGGACCTTGCGGAGATTGAGACAAAACTTGAAACGTGGTGTGCTTCACTCGGCGGTTATGTGAGTTACTCAAGCAGTGATGAAACAAGCTCATATTATACAGTGAAGATTCCGAGCAATCTGTTTGATTCTGCTTTTGAAACCGTCGGAACATTCGGTCAGGTCAAGAACCGCAATGTTTCGGTATCTGATGTGAGTGAACAGTACTATGATCTTCAGACAAGACTTCAGACAAAGAAAGTGCTGCAGAAGAACCTCACATCATATCTTGAACGTGCTGACAATCTTACCGACATTCTGAAGATTGAAAAGGAACTAAACAATGTCACCTCGGAGATAGAGTCAATGGAAGGGCAGATGAGGAGACTTACTGACAGGATTGATTACTCAACGCTCAGCGTAATGTTTGTTTTGCCCGAAGGTAAGACAGATCCTGCAATTCAAAAACCCACTTTCAGCGAGAATGTACACTCGTTTCTGTTAAAGGTAAAAAATTTCTTCATGAGTTTTCTGAAATGTGTTCTGTACGCAGTTGTTTGCGGAATTCCGTGTATTGCCTTTGTTGCCTTGTTGTATTGGCTTCTGTTCGGAAAAGTGGGACTTGTGTTGAGAATATTCAGAAAACTTAAAAAGTAGAGCGCCAATTTGCTCAAGGGTACTGGTAAGAAATTTAAGTTTGTGATTTAATCATAGGAGGAAATTTCAAAACTATGCTTTGTGAAGATTGAGTTTGGAATTGCGAGGGAAAAATTGTTTTTTGTAACTGATGTAATACTTTGTGTATTATGAGGTTAGAAAAAACACATTTTTGACCGCAAAGGCAAATTCAAGATTTATGAAGGAGTTTTGAAA
>JAKSPF010000065.1 GCA_024405065.1 Sphaerochaetaceae bacterium
CTGTCTGCATGACAGATGTCCGTTATCTGCATGCAGAAAATTTTTTAACACCTGTTCAGAATTGTATAACCGAGATGTTATCCGGTCAATGTTTGTTCGCGTAGGAATTTCCATACCGAGTTCTTTGGGATAAATGTTTTTGCCTACAACATCAACCGGATGGGTGTACCAGTGCTTTTTGGGACCTATGTAAACGGGAACAACGGAAGCATTTCCGCGGATTGCCATCAGGGCTGCTCCGGATTTGAAAGGTTTGACGGAAGCATCTCCCGGATGGACGAAGCCTTCCGGAAAAATACTCAAAACGTGATTTTCCTTCAGCAAGCCGGTGATTTCACCGAATGCGGAGGGGGTGAAGTTTTCTCTGTCAATTTCAACACAGTGTACATTTTTGAAAAACCATTTGCCCAAAGGTGTAGCAAAAAGTTCTTTTGTTGCAACAAAAAACACCCTGCGGAAAGGAAAACTCAGCATCAATGTTATCGGATCAAGGTATGAACTGTGATTTGAAACTATCAGCACAGAACCTTTGAGTGATGTGTTTTTTCTGCCGAAGGGGTATTTTACGCGTGGTCCGAGCAGAAGCATTGCCGGAATCGCCCCGGTAATTTTTATGAAGTCGTATATAAAAAAGTTACGTTTCTTTCTTTTCAACGGTTTCTCCCAGTTCAAGTACCTTGTTTCTTATTGCCCGAGTTATATTCATTATGTTCGTTTTTTCGTCAAGGGAATCATTATACATTGAAACGGCATCAATAGGTTTTCCTATCACGATTCTGTTACGTTTGAGTGTGAAAATGCGTCCGTCCGAGTATACGGGAATCACGGGCGAACCGGAGTGAAGGGCAAGCCATACAAAACTCGGGGTGAATTCAAGCGGTTTTTTTTCTTCCGGTTCGGGAATGCGTGCTTCAGGATAAATTTCAAGGACACCGCCTTTTTCAAGTATTCGCAGGGACTCTGCAAGAAAGGAAAAATCATGATCCGTTCTGTTTACCTTCACAGTGCCCCAAAGTTTAAGCAGAATTCTGAGAACCGGACTCTGACGGTAAACCACTTCAGCCACCTGACATCTCAATCGGCGCAACGGAAATACAAACATCATGACTCCGAAGTCATAGACGGAATGGTGATTGCAGATTACTATTGCTTTTCCGCGGATTCTGCGGTTTTGTATTCTTTTGTCTTCATACGTGATTTTGGGTCTGAAAATGAAAAGATTAACCGGCCATGCGGTTATTTTCATAAACACGTCAAACGGTGCAAACAAATCAGTCCTCCACCTGTTCACGCAGATATTTGCAGAAATCACGCACTGAAAACAGACTTATATCATCTTTTGCTATCTCAATTCCGAACTTTTCCCTGATTCGCCCCAGTAAATCAAAGTAATCAATACTGCTTCCTGAAAAGTCTCTGAAAAAGTTGCCCGTATAGCTTATTTCCGATTCACTCCGTCCGAGTGTCTTTGCAAAACAGGAAGTGACTGTCTGTCTGAGTTCCCGTTCTGTCTGACCGTCTTTATGGGCGAGCCGGTACTGCGTAAGACAGAGTCCGTCTGTATCTTCCTGCGGTATTTTTGCCTCAACTGTATCCGGATTTATGTTTTCACCGTTGGCAAGGTGATATCCTATTCCGTTGAAAAAACCGAGTGTTTCACTGTTGATGTTGCATCCTTCGGAAATAAGAAACTTCACGGAATCCCCGAATATTTCTTCACGCACCTTGCGCATTGCGTGTTTTCTCACTGCCGCTCCGGTAAACCCTCCGTTAAGTGAGATTGCAAGAAGTCTGTCAAAGGTTCTGCGCTTTCCCGTTTTGGTGATTTTGCTCAACGCTTTACGGTGAATTGCTTCCCAAACAAGCGGAACAGCAAAGATGTGTGTGACCTTGTGGTTTCTTACTGTTTCCTGAACAGTTTGCGGCAGGGTATCTTTGAGAAATACGAAAGTTCGGGCAAAGAATCCGAACCACAGATAAACTGCCGTAAATCCGAATACGTGAGAGAACGGTAACAGTACAAGAATTTTGAGATTTCCGTCATAGCCTTCCGCTATTGACGGACACCGCTTTACTATGGAAAGTGTGCTTTCAATCTGATGGTAAAAATTTTCTGCGTTGTAGTAACAGTATTTTGCCGCTCCGGAAGTTCCGGAAGACATGAAGATAACCGAGTTTCCCCAACTGTTGACGGTTTTTTCTTCTCCGGCAGTACTGAACAGCTCTTCCGGAGTGAAGGTCGGTACTGAAAATTGCTTTGAATCGGAAATTACAGCACAGACTCCGTTTTGTTTGATATGCAAATTTGTTTCATCATCGGGAAGGCTTGTATTGAGGAAAATCAGGCTGTATCCGCTTTTCAGTACAGCCCAGAATATCTGCAAAGCCTCAAGGCTGTTTGCCATATACAGACCTACAACGCCGTCATGGGTAAAATCTTTCAGTGTGTACGTGATTTTGAGGGAGAGACTGTCTATTATGTCCGCACACTGTCCGTAGGTGATTTTTTTATTTTTGAAATTCATCGTCTGTTCAGCCATAGTGTTGTTCCTGTCTGAAAACATCATTTTGTAAAGTGTTTCAAAAGTCTTTTCACTATTGCGGTAAACGGAGAGTTTTTTCTCTATGTACTGCTCAATGGATTTGCAGTTTCCTATGTCGTTGAGTGTGTGAAGTTTCATTTTGTATCAATACAGTATTTCAGCTGTGTACTCATATCCTCTCAGTATGTTTTTCACCTGAAAAACATTTTGGTGGATTTTTACGCAAATTACAAGTTTATCACCATCATAGATACAACGTGTAATGTCTTCATTTTCCTGCGTTTCCTCATAGCGCAATCCGTTTGCAACAAGATTTTCTTCAATGACGGCTGAAGGGGTGAAGCAAAGTTGTACGTCTGCAACAACATAGGGAGCAAACATTACGGTTTTAGCGGAAGAGGGGGAGACAGTTGTCTTCTTTCCGTTATAGTAAATCTGCATAAGTGTCTGTCCGGTTGGAAGCATTACGGTCAGTGACAGACCGGAACTGTCCGTTTCAAGCCATGCTTGGGCGGTGAGTTCTCCGATAGACGGAAAAGAGCCTGTAACAAGCAGGAAAGTTTCCGTTTTGTTTGCTTCCGATACCAACGGAAAGAGGTTTATCCTCTTTTCATCAGTGATATTGAAGCGGACAGTTGAGCAGGATGTCAAAAAAACCAGTACAGTAAGCAATACGGCGGCGATTTTCACTTTTCTTCCTTTCTACCTGATGTAAGTGCGCAGAGGTAGGCTGCAAAAATACCTGTGAATACCGTGACTCCGAATATGTGTACCGGGCGGAATGAACTGAATACAAGGGTTCCGAAACTGAGCTCCGTTGTTATGAAAGAAAACAGCACTGCCTTAAAGGAAGTTCCCCGTCCTTTGTCGTAAGCAAAAACTATGTAATCAAGGCCGAGTCCCAAAGTGAGAATCATTCCGGTTATGAAGAAAAAATCAATGTACATTCCCGAAAAGGAAGTCACGGCAATTGTCAGACAGGCTATCGTGTACGGAGCAAGAAGCATCTTTACTCCTTTTGACAATCCGAGTACGGCAACAAGCAACACGGCTATTACCGCAAAGGCAATTCCTGACAGAATGCAGATTCTGCGTGTCAGAATATCAAGACTTCTGCTTATGTCCGTTGCGGTCCGGAAGTAAGTGACATCCGGATATCCGGCTGCAATTTCTGCAATTTCATCTTCGTTTTCAGCATTCTGAATAAGTACCGCATTGTACCGGATATTTTCAATTTCTCCGATTACAAGTCCGGAAACAAGGGATGAAAGCTGAGGCGGAAGATCTGATATTGTAAGTGAAGGTTGCAGATTTTCAATTACCTCTGTAACTTTCTCAACACTGTCAATACCGAGTATGTTGCACTGTTTTTCTTTGTTCGGAATGAGAAGTTTTGCAGCCTCAATGCTTTTTTCCTGCTGTGAAACGGAAGGAATGAAAGAAGAGCATGCAATACAGCATTTGAGTTTTCCTTCATTCTGCTGTTTTTTCAACTCGGCGGTGAAACGGCTTTCATTCTGCAGAACATCTTCTTCTGAACTGCCTCCGATTACTGCATAACTGACGGAAGAATATCCGAGTACCTTTGCCGCAACGGTTTCTCCGTCAAGCAGACGGGGTGAAGGTACATACAGACTTGTTATGTCATTGTGTATCTTCACATTCGGTAAATTCACGGCAAGCAGTACCGTGGACAGAACTGCAAGAACAGGAAGAAGAAACGGTACCTCTGTTTTTTTATCCTGTTTTGCAATAAAGGATTTCCTGTTGATGTCTTTTTCCGAAATCATGTTCGGATACAGAAACAATGTAGTGAGGTATGAACTCAGAAGACCTCCGCAGGAGAACACGGCAATTTGTCTCAGTACGGGATACTCTGACAAAAGGAGAAGAGCATAACACAGTTCGGTTGAAAGAAAACTTACTGACAGACTTTTAACGAGTTTTTTTCTTATGTCCCATGTGTTTTCACCGTCCTGTTTGTGCGTGTAGCGGGTGTAAAAGTGAATTGCATAATCAATGCAGGTTCCTATCAGTGTTGTTCCGAATATCAGAGTCATTACGTTGAATTCTCTGAAAAAAATTACAAGACAACCTGCAGCGCTGACTGTTGCCAGCAGAAGGCTCACAATGAAGAGTTTCAGGATATGAAGATTTCTGCAAACAATCAGAAACATCACTAAAACGGCAATAATTGAAAAAGCACTTATAAGCGTGATTTCCTTTTGTGATGAATTTGCTCCTTCCCAACTGTGAAAAGGTATGCCGCTGTAATTCACGCTTACATCACCGTATTTTTCAGCAATTGAGTCTCCTGCGGCGTAAATGCTGCGGATTCCTCCGTTTCTGTCAGTTACCGCAATATTTTTATTCGTGAGCTTTCCTGACATCATGATGTACCAAATCCCGTCTGCTTCACTGCAAAGCAGATTATTTCTCGGTGACAAGGATGTTGCATCTGAAATTTCATTAAGAAAAGATCTCCAAACACTTTCACTGAGCAGAAAAGGATCGTTTTCAAGATTACCCAAATCGGAAAGAGTCATTGCACTGAAAATGGTTGCAAGACTTTCCTCCTGAAAGGCCGAGGGATTTGCTTTGATTTTTTCCTGAGTTTCATCGTCAAGAAGAAGATATACATTGCTGTTGATGAAGTCCTTCACCGCATCTGCGGAAACCGACTCATTTTCCAGTGTGAGTTCGCTGAAGATACCCTGCCCGTCAAGTATTGAGAACAATTCACGTGCTGCCGTTTCCGCCCTGTCAAAATCTGCGCAACCGATGAAGATATTTACATTTGCGTTTTGATTCTCAGTAAATTTTTTTTCTGCTGCGGAAACGGCTTTGTTTGTATTTCTGCTCGGAATTATATCCGTAAAATCGGTTCTCACCCGTCTTGCGGAAATCATACAACAGACAACTGCACACAATACAACGGCAATATGGTACAAGAGAAAAGGCAGGATTCTACATATTGTAGATTTCTGTTTCTTCACTGGAAAGTTCCTCCGGTACAAGATTTTCAAACCGGTATAGAATGGAGTCATCTGAGGCTTCTTCAAGCAGAAGGGACTTTATCTGAGAATTTCCCTCTATGTTGATTTCCGATATGAAAGATGAAAGTATTTTGTCTTTCGGTTTGAGGCGGATGTTCCAAGTACCGTTCTTTGCCGCAAAACTGCAATTGAACGATTTTTGCATTGTACTGAAATCTCCGAAGAATATGCTTTCCATTGCCTGTGCAATATGAGTGTATATCCGGTTTTTTGACATATCAAGGCGAACCGGTTTCCCGCTTCCTGTCTTCTGGACGAGGTTTGTACTGCCTACAATAAGAATTGAGGAATACGGTTTTTCCGTATACCAGACAATACCTCTCTGCGGGTCTATCTGTACTCTGCCGGAGGATTCAAGTTTTCTTCCGGATGAAGTGACGGTCTTTGTCTGGGTGAAATTACCTTTGAGAGAACTGCTTGAAAATACTCCGCAGTTTTTGAGATATTCAATTTCCTTTTCACCGAATTTTACGTACTCATTGCCGGATGTTGAAGCAAAAATCCGGAACAAACAGAGAATGAACAGTACAATATAAACGGAAAGTTTCTTCATCAGCTCTCAATCTCCTTTTTCCTGAGGAAGCTGAACATTCCCTGTTTGGGAAGGTTGTAACGGGCATTGATTCTGTTATTTACAAAATACCTTACAATAATTTCACCTGCAAACAGCATTCCCTGTACAATGTAACACACAAGTCCGTTGAAGTAAGTCCACTGCCTTGTTGTTCCGCAGATTACAAGATATGTGTTGATTGCCAGACTTATTACAAACCACACGCACCAAATAACAGTGACGTTTTTGCAGTACCGTTCAATTTCCGTTCTGCCGGGATGGGTCTTTATTGAAGAATCCATCATTTCCGCAAAGTGCACGACTATCGGTTTTTTTCTTATAAGCGAACCGCCGAACAGTCCCAAAAACACAATGGTGATGCATATAGGATAGATTTTAATCACAGTTTCGGAATTGAAAACAAGTGCAAGCAGGGCAATTACTCCTGCTCCCGCAGGAACCCACCGGCTTCCCTGTCCCGTGTTGGCAAGATATCCCGCAACGCCTATTATCAGCATTCCCAAACTCACCATGCTCATAGGCAGATTGAATACAGTAAGGGACAACAGGATGAATACGGGGTAGAGAAAAAGCAGTATTCCGAGTGTAACCTTCAGCGGTTTAGCTATCTTCATTTACATCATTCCGCACAATCTTTACAGATTCGTTCTCAATATTACCGCAAATCTCAAAAAAAAGAAAAGGCTGCAACATCAACCGT
>JAKSPF010000066.1 GCA_024405065.1 Sphaerochaetaceae bacterium
AAATTGACAATTTCATTGAATCATTTTTGAGATGGAATCAGGAGAATTGATTGAAGCGTCTTCCGGCTTTTTTTGTTCTTTTTTTCACTTTGTGTCTTTCTGCTTACGCAGATTCCGTGAGTGTGTGTGTTTATCCTGACAACGCTCAGATAAAAAAATACATCACTGATTTTTTTCCTGCCGGAAATGTTATATGTGATATGACATTAAAAACATCGCCTGTCACAACATCCATTGAAGATTTGAGAAAGGGAGACATCAAACTTTTACGGTACATTTGTGAAGCATCTGATTCGCAGTATCTGATGATTCCCATCCAAGAGGATATTTCCGGCTTCATTAATCTTCAGCTTTATGTTTTTGACCTGTTCACTTCCGAGTTCAAGCTCTGTTACACGAGTCTTTCCCGTAACACCGTGTATTTTCCTGCAGAGGTGATTTTACCGCTTGTTCTTTGTGTAACCGGAGAGAAGTATTCAATTCTTGAACTTGAAGGAAATCTCCTATCGGGAACCCCACATAATTTGTGTAACGGAAGCGACGTATTCAATTCTTGAACTTGATGGTTTAGGTGCAGGAACCAACGTTCTGATTGATGAAACAGAGGGATTACATTCAACAAATTCTTTTCTTGTGAAACCGGGAAAACATTCATTGATACTTTCGGAATACGGAAGTGAAACAAAAACCCTTGATTTTTATGCTGAGCCGGAAAAAGTTACCGTGATTGCTGCTGAAACGGAAAAAAACATTTATGAAGGAATTCTTGTTAAAAGTGATTTCAGGGCGGAGGTGTTTGTTGACGGAAAATCAATAGGGTTCACACCGCTTGTGATAAGGGACTATACTTTGCCGCTTGTTATGAGGTTTAAGGCAGAAAATTTTGCAGACAGGGTTATTACGGTTTCCGAGCCAGAGACCTATGTCTCGGTTAAGATGAAACCTTTGATTAAAACCGATATCACAAGGTACTCAAAGTCAAGAAAGATGTTTTATCTGTCTTTTGCAAGAACTCTTCTTATATTCGGCGGAAGAGTTGCCGTAAATACAGTTGATTTCAAAAGTCAGACGTTGAAGAAAAATCTTAATACAGGATTTAATATTGCATTGGGAGTTTCTGCCGCTGAAATGCTGGTAAGGTTGATTATTTACTGCAAGCAGGCGGAAAACATTGCACCGTGAGGTAAATATGGGAATATTCAGTAAAATCGGTTCAAAATTCGGAGCAAAACTTGCTTCTTTTTTCGGGGCAGGGACAAAGCTTGACGAGTCATTTTTTGAGAATCTTGAAGATATGCTTATTGAAGGGGATTTCGGCGCAAAGAACGCAATGCAGATCAGTGACATTGTGAGAGAAAAAAAACCGAAAACTCAGGAAGAATTTCTGTCGGTTGTACATGAATGTTTACAAAATAAAATTTCGTCTACTGAACTTGTTCCGTCTTCCGATGAACTGTCTGTTTACCTTGTTCTCGGTGTGAACGGAGTAGGGAAAACCACTTCAATAGCAAAAATGGCATCGTTTTATAAAGAAAAGGGTTCCAAAGTTGTTCTGGCTGCGGCAGATACATTCCGTGCTGCAGCAATAGAACAGCTTGAAAATCACGCAGAAAAACTTTCAGTGAGAATTGTAAGACAAGATAGCGGAAGTGATCCGGGTGCCGTAATTTACGATGCAATTTCAAGTGCGCAGGCAAAAGGTGATAATCTTATTCTTTGTGATACCGCAGGAAGAATGCATAACAAGGAAAATCTTGTAAGAGAGCTTCAGAAAATTGATAAAATTGTGTGTAACAGGGTGAAGCCTGAAAACTACAAAAAAATTCTTGTAATTGATGCAACTACCGGACAGAATGCCGTGAGTCAGGCAAATGTTTTCAACGAAGCGGTAGGCATTGATGCCCTTTTTATTGCAAAGTACGATTCTCAATCAAAGGGTGGAGCCGTTGTTCAATTGGGAATACCGGTTGCTTTTGTCGGTACCGGTGAAAAATACGCAGATATTCATGTTTTTAATAAAGAGGAGTTTGTGTCTGCTCTTGCCGGAGTTTGAAATTTAAAATGTCACGGAAAGTCATTTGTGTCTTACTGTTCTCTCTTTTGATGTTAAAGACAGTGTGTGGTACCGATTCCTTTCCGTCAAATGCACTCGGTCAGATTCTTCCGGATGGCACGGAAACAGAATACAAAATTGAAATTGAAAACGATGTTTATACCGTATTCAAAAATGACGAGACTTTTTTGAGGAGGATTGTAACAGAACAGTCTGACCTTCAGCAGATTGTCAGAACTGTCTCGGAAACAGACAGCAATAATAAAGAATCGGTACGGACTTACAGGAACAGTCTTCTTGAGAGCCGCAGGTATCAGTCAGGAAACGTCATAATGAATGAGAAATTTGTTTATAAAGACGGCAGACTGCTTTTCATATCCGTACATGAGGATATTATTGAGATTGAATCTGTTTCTGCAGATGAGAAAACTGATGAAAATGAACCGGAATCGTCTGAACTGGATTTACCGGTTGAAAACACGGATGCCGGTTATGATGAAGTTACTGAAACGGACACGGTTGAAACAGTTACTGAAAACGAAGCGATAATTGAAGAAAATGAGATTGCAGAAGAAGAAAAGGAATCCGGTGAAAATGTGGTTGTTGAAGAAGAGGAAACTGAAAAAAGACCGTCGGATTACATCATTTTTTTCCTCAGATCTTCCGTTGACGGCAGACTTCTCGGTGTAAAGAGGTTTTCTTCCGTATCTCTGACGGGAGATACCTATCTTTTTGAAAATAATGAAATTTTTTTCCATTTGGAAGGTAACCTTGTCGTAAACGAAAGTTTTACGGTGAATGAGGATCTTTCTGTTGATTTTGTACAGGATGATATATCTTATCATTATTCTGAAAAAGGTATTTTGTTGTCCGAAAAGTCAGGTTCAAGAGAGAAGACATATCTGTATGATGAAGAAGGAAATCTTGCTTCTTATACTGAAAAGGAGGGAAGTATTTCAAAAACCGGTACATACAACGATGGCAAGCTTTCACATGAAACCGTAAGCGACGGAACAAGAATAACGGAAGAAACTTATTTCAGTGACGACGGAAACGAGAAAATTCTGTATTCAAATTTTAAACCCATAGCAAGAGTCAAGTATGAGTCAGATAACAGAAGGGTAAAACAGATAGAGTATTTTTGATTAAATGACACCATTCAAAACAGCATTCAGATATAGTTTTTCAAAAGCCAGAGGGCAAAGACTTTCAACAATGATCAACATTTCGGGTCTTATGCTGGGACTTTCCGCTTTGATTACAATTATTTCCGTAATGAACGGGCTGGGAAATATGCAGCTTCAGACTATCAGAGATCTGATGACATTTGATATTGTAATTAAATCAGGTGATATTCCGCTTGATGAAATAAGAAAAATTGAAAAAGTAGAAGACGCCTTTCTTTTTTCAGAAGCCCCTGCAGTTATTGTTGATAAAACTACAGGAAAAAGTACTGCTGTAATTCTTCGCGGGTATGATGAGAATTATATGAAAAGCAAAAGGGTTTATTCTTCTGCAAAATTTGCAGATATCTGTTCGGATGATGAAGTGCAATTTTCACGAATACTTGCCAATGCAATAGTTTTTATACAGGGAGACAGTCTTGAACTTATTCAACTTGTCAAAGGAAAAACGGCAACCGCTGTTCCTGCAAGGCGCAGTGTGAATTTCAAAGGTTTTTTTAATTCTTCACTGACAGAGTTTAACTCAAATGTTGTTGTCGGTGCGTTGGACAAGGAAAATGTCTGCGTAGGAATATTTACAGATGATACTGTTTACGTAAAGGAATGTATCCGTAAAAATAATTCTGATATTGAGATTGTTGATTGGAAACAGGCAAATATGTCTTTGTATTCAGCTTTATTACTTGAAAAAGTACTTGTTTATATTTTTTTAGGTTTTATTTTTCTTGTAATCTGTATAAATCTCAAAAACTCTACGGGAAGACTTGTATTGAAAAAACAGGCAGAATGTGCGGTAATGCGGGCGATGGGATGTTCAAAACAATTTATTTTCATGCAATTTTTTATTCAAGGGTTGCTTATTTGCGGAACAGGTATTGTAACGGGGACTTTGCTTGGTATTACACTATCTGAAAATGTGAATTTCGTTTTACATTTTGCAGGTAATGTTTTTAATAAACCGGAACTGAATTTCATAATTCTTCCTGTTATAGTTTCTGTAAAAGAGATTGTAATAACAGATATTGTAATTGCGTTGATAACAGCGGTTTTTATCTTTACTGCAAGTAAAAAAATCAACGGACTGCAGATAACGGAGGCAATTAAAAATGCCGGTCATTGAACTTTGCAATATTGTCAAATCATTTCAGTCGGGTGATAACAAACGGAATGACCCGGCAATTCTGGATTCAGTATCTCTGACCGTTGAAAAAGGAGAATCCGTTGCAATTACGGGAAAAAGCGGAACAGGAAAAAGTACTCTTTTGAGTATTGCAGGACTGCTGGATCGTCCTACTTCCGGAAAAGTCACGTACTTCGGAGAAGATACATCTTCCTTCAGTGAAAAAAAACTTGCAAGTATAAGAAATATTAAAACAGGTTTTATATTTCAGGCAAATCTGTTGCTGGAAGATTTTACAGCACTTGAAAATGTTGCTTTTCCGGCAATGATTTCAGGTCTGACTGCAAATGAGGCTATGAAAAAAGCGTCTGAGTTGATAAATGAGACCGGTTTATCGGACAGACTGAGGTATTATCCTTCAAAACTCAGCGGAGGTGAAAAACAGAGGCTTGCGGTTTGCAGGGCTCTTATAAATAAACCCGAAATTGTTTTTGCGGATGAACCTACGGGTTCTCTTGATGAAGAAAATGCAATACGTGTTGAAGAAATGCTTTTTGATATGGTAAAACGCAGAGATTCAACTTTAATCCTTGTAACTCACAATGTTGAATTTGCTTCTCACTGTGATAAAGTGTATGAGATAAAGAATCACCGTCTTAATGCAGTATGAAAGAAGCAGTAAAATTCTGGATAAAAGTAAAAATTCTCAGAACACGGTATCTTCACAGGTGTTTTATTTTGATTGCCGCAATCACAATTCCTCTCACTATGGCTCTGATTTTCACGGAGAGTATGATGAGCGGAATAGCGGAAAAATTCATTACGGTATCTGACGGTCATCTTCAGGTTAACGGTAAATTTTCTGCAGATGATGAGACAGAAAAATATATTTCAAGAACGGATGTAGTATGTTCAGGTCCTGTACTTCTATATTCAAAAAGCGGAACTGCATCACTCCTGCTGAAAGGTGTAAATCCGGAATATTTCACTTCGGACAGACTTAAACATCTCAGGCTGAATGTCCTTGATTCAAATGATTCTTCATCTGAATTACCTCACATTATCATAAGCAGTGTTACAGCAAAAAAGCTCAGTTTGTTACAGGGTGACAGAGTTGCCTTACTTGTAATGCCAAATGGTACTGACAGTAACAAAAACAAAACTGTAATGAGACCTGTTCTCTGTGTTGTATCTGCAATTTATTCAACGGGATACAATCAGCTTGACGAAACACTTGCTTTTACTGATTTTGATTTTTCATGCGGTATTTTTCCGGCAGGTTACACCACAGAAATTATTGTAAAGGCAAAATATACTTCTGCACTTAATGAGGTGCGTTGGATCCTGAATACGGATCTGCCGGTTTCAACATGGAAGAGCAAGCATGTTTCAATATATGAAAATTTTGAAGTAAGCAGACAGATTATTCTTTTGGTTTTATTTCTTGTAATTGTGATTGAAGCCTTTTATTGTTCTTCAGTTTCATCAGAACTTGTGAATGACAGTATGAGGCAGATTTCCATTGTAAAGATGCTTGGACTGTCACCGTCAGATGTACGTCTGTGGGCTTTTTTTTCAGTTGAAACAACTGTTTTATTTGCCTCACTTTCGGGACTTGCTTTGGGGCTTATTCTGAGTTTCAACATAAAAAATATCCTGAATATGCTTTCCGAATCCGTAATAGAAACTTTTTCATCTTACCTTCTTGATTTTTCCGTCATTGTTCCGTACGGACGTATTTTTATTGTCATGTCTGCAATGATTATCATTTCTTCTTTTTTTGTTTTTATCAGTTTAAGACGTTCAGGACGGATTCCAATTCTTCAACTTTTCACTGAAACGTAAAACTGTTATCATACTTCACATGAGCATGGAAGTTTTTGTACTTGGAACAAGTGGTATGCAGCCTCTTCCCGGACGTTGTCTTACATCTGCAATGGTCAGGAGAAACGGTGAGCTTTTTCTGTTTGATTGCGGTGAGGGAACACAGGTTTCACTGAAAAAACTGAATCTTCACTGGAAGAAAATAAACTCAATATTTATTTCACATATGCATGCGGATCATGTCACGGGTCTTCCGGGAATGCTGATGCTGTCTTCACAGGTTGACAGAGATGATCCTCTTTACATCTACGGTCCGGAAAAGCTTAAAGATTACATTGATGCAAACCGCAAGCTTCTTGATATGTATATAAATTATGAAATCAAGATTATACCTGTTGAACCGGGTGTGATTTTTGAAGATGAGGAAATGACTGTTGAAGCCATACCTTTGCTTCACACAAAGCCGTGTTTCGGTTTTGTTATGCGTGAGAAGGACAGAGCCGGTGAATTCAGCGTTGAAAAAGCAGCGGCACTCAATGTACCATGCGGTCCGCTGTGGGGCAGATTACAGCACGGCAGTGATGTTGTGCTTCATGACGGTACGGTTATCCACCCCCGTCAGGTTCTCGGACCGGTGCGTCATGGGGTTTCATTTGCGTATGTAACCGACACAATTT
>JAKSPF010000067.1 GCA_024405065.1 Sphaerochaetaceae bacterium
GTATTCGTTTTAATGGGTCAGGCAGTCGGGAAGACCGCCACGATTCTTCATTATGCGTCTCTTCTGTGAATTAAGGATTTTTTTACACATCCTGACGCTTGAAGGAGTAACTTCCACGAGTTCGTCATCTTTTATGAAACGCATTGCCTGTTCAAGCGTAGGTTTTGCAACAGGTGTAAGTGACACAGCATCATCGTGACCTGCAGCACGCAGATTGGTGAGTTTCTTTGTTCTCGTAGGATTAAGAAGAAGATCATTGTCCTTGTTGTTTTCTCCCACAATCTGACCCTCATACACCGGATCGCCCGGAACAATGAAAAATCGTCCTCTGTCTTCAAGTTCCCAAATCCCGTATGCAACTGCAACACCGTCCCTGTCACAAACAAGAGAACCTGTATTTCTGTCAGGAAAATCACCCTTATACGGCTCATATCCTTTGAGAATACTGTTCATTATGCCGTACCCGTGCGTATCTGTCAGAAACTCATCTCTGTAACCTATCAGACCGCGTGAAGGAATTATAAATTCCATCTTAACACGATTTCCGGTAATGTAGTTGATGTTCTGCATTGCAGCCTTGCGTTTGGACAGTTTTTCCATTGCCACTCCGGAATAATCCTCAGGACAGTCAACAAGAAGGAACTCAACGGGTTCGGTTTTTTTGCCCTTTGCATCCTGTTTGAAAATAATTCTGGGTCGTCCCACACACAACTCAAAACCTTCTCTTCTCATCTGCTCAACGATAATTGCCATCTGGAACTCACCGCGTCCCTTTACAGTGAAAGTTTCATCTCCGTTTTTCTCAACCTGTATGGATACGTTTCTGAGCGCTTCTTTCTGAAGTCTCTCCCATATCTTTGCACCGGTGACCATTTTTCCTTCACGACCGGCAAGCGGAGAAATGTTTTTCATAAATTGCATGGATACGGTAGGTTCATCAATCTTTATCCTGTCCAAAGCCTTGGCGTAATCCCTGTTACAAAGCGTATCTCCTATTGAAACATCTTCAATTCCGGAAAGAACAATGATGTCTCCGGCATCTACACTGTCTGCTTCTGTAAATTTGGGACCGTCATAAATCTGAAGTCTGGTCACCCGCAGAGGAACATGCGCACCTCGTTCATTGATACAGACAAGAGCATCATTCACGGTTGCACTGCCGTTAATCACCTTTCCTATAGCAAGACGTCCCAGATAGTCACTGTATGAGAGATCGGAAACAAGCATCTGAAACGGCTCTTCATCATCATAAGCCGGAGAAGGCACGTATTCTACAACTTCATCAAGCAGGGGATGAATGTTTTTTGCTTCCGTATCATTGAGTTTTTTACTGCAGATTCCGGCTCTGCCGTTCGCATAGAAAACCGGAACTTCAAGCATTTTTTCATCATTGGAAAGTTCAAGAAGCAGGTCATATACATCGTTGAGAACTTCCTCAGGTCTTGCATCCTGCCTGTCAATCTTGTTTATCACAACAATAACGGAAAGTTTTTTTTCACGAGCTTTTTGAAGAACAAAACGTGTCTGTGGCAAAGGTCCCTCTGCGGCATCACAGAGAAGAATGACACCGTCAACCATACTGAGACCCCGTTCAACCTCACCTCCGAAGTCCGCGTGACCCGGAGTATCTATAATGTTGATTTTCACTCCTTTCCACATAATTGCACAGTTTTTTGCACTGATTGTTATGCCCCTCTCTCTTTCAAGGGTGCCGCTGTCCATTATCCTGTCCTGATCCTGTCTTGACTGAATCCCGCTTTGCTTGAAAAGAGCATCCACGAGCGTTGTTTTACCGTGGTCAACATGCGCAATAATCGCAATGTTTCTGATTTTTTCGTTGTATTTTATCATAATTCTGAAAGTTGCCTGTCAAGTGCTTCAAAAGTCTGCCGTAAATCCGTGAACCTCACTGCAGCATTTGAATCCTGATAAGTTTCCTGAGCATTGACAATAACAAGTTTTGCCCCGTTTTGTCCAGCCACCATCGGAAATGAGGCTGCGGGTTGAACCGTCAGAGAAGAACCGAGCACCAAACATAAATCACAAGACGCAAAATCTTTCCATGCCTGCTCAAGTATTTCTGACGGGAGAGACTCTTCATAAAACACAATTTCCGGCTTTATCACCCCTCCGCAGGATTTACACAGAGGGACTTCATCCTTGAGAACAAGAGGTGCAATCTCTGAATACGTATATTTTTTTCCACATTTTGTACATCTGTGAAATCGGGGACTTCCGTGAACTTCCCAAACGTTTTTACTTCCTGCTTTCTGGTGAAGCATATCAATATTTTGGGTGTAAACGCCGCCAATAAGATGCTTACTTTCCATTTCAGCCAGAACTTTATGAACTACATTAGGCTCATAATCCTCCAGTCTGTACCACACATCCTTTGCCCATTTGTAAAAAATATCAGGTCTTCGGCGGAAAAAAGTCATGGAAATTATGTCTTCAACATTCATACCCATCCACGGATCCGTATAAACCCCGTGTTGACCCCTGAAATCAGGTATCCCGGAAAGAGTTGAAACGCCTGCACCCGTAAAAACCGTAATATGATGTGAACTTTTTATCAGTTCCGTAAATTTTTCAAAATTTTTCTCAAAAACTTCCTGTGGCATAGAATAATCATCTCTGAAAAAATCACTCATTGACCTGTTTCCCCGTAAATGTATTTCCGTTAAGAGATTCAAATCTCACCCTTACAAAATCACCCGCAGACACCTCATCCGATAAAGTGTCAAAAACAATCATTTCTCCATGTTCGTTTTTACCGAGCATCTGATGTTCACTGTCCCTTGAAATTCCCGTAACAAGAACGTCCTGAACGGTTCCGGTTCGCCCTGCCTTAATCTGACTGCATTTTTTCAGCTGCCAGTCAATAAGCATCTGCAACCTTGCCTGACGCTCTTTCACCGGAATCTGACCCGGCATAGTGCAGGCTTTTGTTCCCTCTCTCATATTCCAGTAGTACATATAGGCTTCAATATAGCCGCAGTAATCCATTGCACTGACAGTCATGGCAAAATCATCTTCTGTTTCACCCGGAAACCCCACCATCACATCAACTGCAAAAGTGACACCCGGAACATGCTCTCTTATTCTGTCTATCAGATTAAGATACTGTTCCCGCGTATAGTGACGGTTCATAGCTTGAAGAATACGGGTACTTCCGCTCTGCATCGGGATATGAAGATGTTTTGCAACTTTAGGTTCGTTTGCAATTACATCAATAAGCTCTTCCGAAAAATCTTTCGGGTGAGGACTTTCAAAACGCACCCATCTTATGTTATTGCAACGGAAACAGATTTCTTTGAGAAGATCGGGAAACCTCATGCCGTTGAAATCGTAAGAATTGACATTCTGCCCCAACAAAGTTATTTCCTTCACACCTTTAAAATCCAAAAAACCCACTTCTTCCAGTATCTGTTCGGGACAGCGTGATACTTCTCTTCCCCTGACATACGGCACTATGCAATATGTACAGAAATTGTTGCACCCGTTCATTATGGGTACGTAAGAAGAATAATCTCCTTCATGCAGATAGTTTTCCGTAAATTCATAAACGGGCGAACACGGCACTGTTTCTGTTTTTCTTTGCCGATTTTCTTCTGTCCGGAGCAATTCTGGAATTTTAAGTTTGTCATTTACAGGAACAACATAGTCAATCTGAGGAGCATCTTTTTTCATAGAGCCAAGAAGACGTTGAGCCATACAACCCGTAACTATAAGAGTCTGTTTTTTCTGTTCCTTTATATGTTTGTAATCACCCAGCCGTCCCCAGATTCTGTTTTCCGCACTTTTTCTCACGCTGCATGTATTGATGATTACAGCATCGGCATCTTCGGGTCTGTCTGCACGCATCCACCCTGTTTCAGACAACAAGGCCTCAAGCGCATTTGATTCTGCCACGTTCATCTGACATCCGTATGTCTCAATGTAAAAGCTCTTCACAATCAGTAATCCCCCGCCTTGCACATGCAGCAATCACTGTATTTTCCATAAGCATTGCTACAGTCATAGGACCTACTCCCCCGGGTACGGGCGTTATTGCACTGCACTTCCGTACAGCAGAATCAAAATCAACATCACCGGCAAGTCTGAATCCGCTTTTCTTTGTGCTGTCAGGAATTCTTGTAATTCCAACATCAATAACAACACTTCCTTCCTTTATCATGTTTCCTGTAACAAGTCCCGGACAACCGGCCGCAACAATCACTATATCCGCTTTTTCAGTATAACGTGAAACATCATCGGTAAATGAGTGACAGATCATAACGGTTGCATTTCTGTCTTTCTGTAAAAGAAGTGCGGCAACGGGCTTTCCCACTATATTGCTTCTTCCTATCACACACACGCTCTTTGACTGTACCGGTATATCATAAGCATCAAGAAGCCTGAGAATACCTTTCGGA
Organism: Sphaerochaetaceae bacterium; assembly: GCA_024405065.1. Lineage (GTDB taxonomy): Bacteria > Spirochaetota > Spirochaetia > Sphaerochaetales > Sphaerochaetaceae > JAKSPF01. The sequence continues at coordinate 4,416 of JAKSPF010000067.1, forward strand.
GTACATGAAATCAATCTCCCGCCCCCAAGAAGGAGTTTTCCCATATTCTGCGGAGTAAAACCATCTACATCTTTCCCCGGATCAATCACATCAATTACCGCACTTTCATCTGCATGTGACGGAAGAGGCAACTGAACCAATATACCGTCAACGCACCTGTCCTCATTAAGGCTCTTCACCTTATCTGTCAGCTGCTTTTGTGTAACAGACGAGTCAAATTCATAAAGACGAGACTCTATTCCGATTAAATCACAGAGTTTGCGTTTTGTATTTACATAGGTTCTCCCCGAAGGGTTCTCTCCGACCAAAATCACAGCAAGACAGGGTTTTGAGGAAAATCGCTCTGAAAAAGCACGGCATAAAAGTTCCGTGTGGCGGTTTATCTGTTCAGCAATTTGCTTTCCGGAAAGAAGAATCATGTACCTGCCTCCGGAAAGACTATAACCGTTTTTCCTTTGTTATTCAATTTGTAACAGAACCTCTCACTTGTCTGTTTCCTCAATAAAATGTAAGATGTTCAGCAGAGGTAATGTTGTGAAAAAAGGAATCCTTGTGCTTTCCGTGCTGGTTCTTGTTGTCGGTTCAGTGTCCGCACTGTACTATGAAAAGGGAGACGGTATTTTTTCAATCAGAGCAGGCGTATCATTTCCTGCGCTGACCCACTTTCCTAACAAAGGAGAGACATACAGGTGGTTTTATACCGGAAAAGATAACGGGGAAGATACCGGTCTGAAACTCGGTGGAGAAGCTTTCCTTTCATATCAGGCTTTTCTGACCAGAAAAGTTGCACTCGGAGGTGAATTGGGATACTGTTTCAACGCTTCAAGAGATAAGGACTTTATGTATACGACAATTCCTCTTACCGTGAAATTTTCAGTATTTCCTGTACAGACCGGAAGGTTTGACCTTGTATTCAACTTGAATGCAGGTGCCTGTTTCAACAGATTTGACGATTACAGAAAAATTAACCCGATTGCTATGGTGTCTGTAAATCCGCAATTTTATATCAGTGATTCATGGGGACTTGGACTTGAGCTCGGATGTTGGGCAAATTTTGAAACCTATCCCAAGTCAAAAGCCAATTATGAAAACAACTGTATTGCGCTGTTTCTTCCGGCAACAATTGCCGTCACATACAGGCATTGACGGAGGTACGGCATGAAAAAATTTTACTTATACCTTGTTTTGATAATCGCATTGTTTTTCACAGCCTGCAATCAGGATAAAGCCGAAGGGCTGTTCAGTGCTGTTGCAGATTCTGCAGATACTGCAAAAGAACGTATCCAAAAGGTAATATACGTTGACGGTGACACAACAACAACCGGCTCAAAGATTTACTTTCTCAGTTCAAACGGCATAGGTTACTATGAGCTTCTTGCCTATACCCCATCAACAAAGAAAAGAACGTGGTCTGAAATCAAACATGTACCGGGTCTTGAAAGTGAAGAAGAGTGGCGTTATGACAATGCCTATATGCCTGATGGAAATACAATCTATTTTATTCTTGACTTCGGCTCATACAAGGATAACGGCGCATATCTCCTGATGTACAAAAAAGATGCATCGGGAAAATGGGATTTGGCAGATTTACCTGATAGTTGGGAAAGTGTGATAAACAAAGACGGGAGGGATAACTTCCAAAGACTGCCGGTTACATATCAGGGAAAGGAATACCAGCTTGTACTGGTGAAAATGGCAAATACCCTCACCCCCAACGGCTATTTCACAACCTACAAATACAACAAATCATCTACGGGAGAAAACAGACATTTTCTTGATCAGGTTTTCAAAATCAACTCTGACGGAAGTTGCGTTGACACAGAGATCGGTTCAACCGGTCTTTTCGGAGGAAAATTCCTCACCAACATAATAACAAGCAACCCGAGCGGAACAGACGAAAATTCTCTTGTATATCTTGTAAGACATACAGATAAAAACGAAACAAATGCTGCAGAGGAATACAGATATTATATTTATGATCCGAATAATCCGTCAAAGGAATTTTCCTCATGTATATACAGTTTCATAAATGATGATGACTCACCTCAGGAGATTATCGGCATACAGGAAGCGACAAATGGCAATTACTATGTTGCCAACAAAAGCCCCAAACTTTACAAATGCACAATAGATACCACAAACTATGAAAGTGTGTATGTGAAAACTCTGGAAAGCGTAAGTTACACATGTATTCCCATGCAATCTTTCTCTTATGGCTCCAAAGTTTATTTGAAAAGCACGTCATACATCAACGAGTATGATACTGTTTCCGGAAAATCCGTTTCATGGTCAACAGGATGGGCAAGTAAGATTCACAATCTTGATATTGCAAACTTTCTCGTAAAAGGAGACTGTCTTTATACAGGCACATTGAAAAACGGAATTTTTGCAGTTCTTCTGCTGACATTCATACGGTCAATGGC
>JAKSPF010000068.1 GCA_024405065.1 Sphaerochaetaceae bacterium
AGTTCTATCTCCGTTATCAACTTTTCCGGTGTAAATCAGATTAACAAACCTGTGATTTGTTTCATCATAACTTTCATATCCGTAAACAGTGAAAATCCATTCACCTACGGAGAAAGGTCCGACCGTACCTCTGAGTCCGGGCGCAACACCTGCTTTTACGGGTTTAAGCACAAGTCCCTGTGCATTTTTTCCGTCCATACCGGCATTGTACCTGCGCACGGCTTCAGCCTTTCTCTCATCATCGGTATAAGGGATATAAGTACATGTACCGTCGTCATGACCTGTACCGTCATCTTTCCAAACAGGATCAATATCTAATGCCGACTTAAAGGTAGCAATACTCGTTGTTGCCTCAGAAGCAGAGGCTCTGACACTTGCACCTGTGGTGTACTGACCGGACACTTTGACCGCTGTATAAGCCCAGTACAAATCTTCCACTTGGTAAATCAAAGTGTTTTCACTGATTACCCTGGAAGAAGAGCCCCCCTCAGATGAAAAATTCACCATCCTTACTTCATCTTCACCTGAATCCACACTGTCACTACAGCTTACACCGCAAAACAGTGAAACAATCAGACACAGAATCAGCGTAAAAACAATGAACCGTGAATTATGTTTTTCCATATTCACCCTCCTTTTTCTCCTTTTTCTTTTTCTTTTTATCGTTTACGGTTTTTACCTTCCGTATCTGTTTATTCTATACGAAATAAAACCGGAATTGATAGCCTTTTTTACATCTTAATACCATTCAACACCATTTTTTTCAAACTTTGTGTAACTGTTGCCGTTCCAAAAGTAACACTTCACTGAAATACCGTCTGAAAAATAGCGACTTACTCCACCGGAGCCGAACATATCGGCATCGGTTATTGTAAGTTTTCCGTCTAATCCGGCAACATCCTTTTCAACAGTCTTTGTTACTGTTTCTCCCGTTGAAAGTTTTGTTTGTTTTATTGTCCATTCAAGTCTGCTTATTGCAACTGTGTTTGTCTGCTCAAAAAACACAGTCTTACTCTGGTAACGAGGCTCTACCGTTCCCTGAACAACCGGAATTATGAGTTTTACATTACCAACTCCGCCGTAACCGCGAGGCTGACAAACTATGTTCTTTCCGCCGTCTCTTATGCCTTCCTCGTAAGGCTCGGTGTGATAAATATTTATTTTGGTGACTTCACTTCCCGTACCGGTTTCAATAGTCTCCCTCTCGTATTTATCAATAATCCACTTCCAACTCAGGATTGTTGACTCGTAGCCGTTGGTGTGAGAGAAGACTACATCACCTGCCTCACAGTGAATATCCCCATCATCTGCCTTTACAAACTCGTTTGCCGCAGTCCACTTATAGTTACCTGCTGTTTCTGCAAAGCCTAAAACTCCCTGTGGCTTTATTTTGTTTGCTTCTTCAAGTTCTATGGGAAGTTTTGCATCCCAGTCTCCGTTGCCGGTAATTACAGGACCGTAAATCTGGAAAGTTGTTCTTATTGTGACCGGCGTTCCGATTCCGTCAGGGTTCAGGAAAACTGCAGATACTTCCGCAACATCAGCATCAACACAACTTCCCGTTACTCCTTTTTCATCAATATATCTTATCGCAGGTCTTATTCCTTCCCATTTGTCGTCATAAACAATTTCACATACATGAAGTGGCTGTCCTGTTGCCTGAACCCTCTCAAAACCCGGTTTAGGTCTGATTGTTGCTTTCTTATCAACATAACGACAATTGACAGCACGTCTGCAAACAAGATTGACGGTGTCCGTTGTTCCCTCATGAGGTCTGTAGTCAAAGTCACCTACCACATGGACAAACTCTTCCTTGAATACTCCGGTGTGTCCCTGTGCTGCAAGCGTAATTACCTCATCAACTTTATGCGGGTGAACTATCGTTCCGCCCGTAATTGTAAAGTCTGCTGTGAGGTCATTGGGAATAAAATCCATTATTCTGATTTTTCCGCTGTTTATCACAAGTTTACCGCCTGAAGCAACTTTGAAAACATCGCCCATTATAAGAACCTCATCATCACCTGTGCCGTTTATTTCAAGATGACCGTTCTCTTTGACTTCTACAGCATACGGAAGAGTAACATTGTCTTCATCAACAGTACCCTTCTTTCTGCGGTCGTCTATTATGTGGTTTTCAAGGACTACGTTGCCCGTATTTACAATAAGAGCCGCCTGTAAGGAAGGATTGTCTTCAAAAATCACAGTTTTTCCGTTTCTTATTTTGACTTTTGAACCGTCAAGAATACGCAGGAAATACCCGGAATTCTGAGAATAATCGTACTCAAAGCCGTTATAATCTATACAGATTTCATCGTTGTAATCGTCTACGGTTACAGGCCCTGCATGAAAATCCGTGTCTATGTTGCGCAGAAGAAATACAGTGTTTTCTCTTGCTATTTCATTTTCAGGAACGTCACGTGAATTTCTTGCGGCAGGAGCAGCGGCTGTCTTGTTGCGATTTATAACATAGTCAACACCAAGCTGGAGAGACATGAAATCATGTATACCGGTACTGTCGGAGACTCTTGCAACTACAGCCTTGAACACGTGCCTGTTGACATCATTTGTACACCCGCAGAGGAAGGCAAGGAGAATAAGTGTAAAGACAACTGCTTTCAGGACCTTTTTTCTCACCATCTTTCTCCGAATCTCCACAAAACGCCCATGTTGAGGCTTACAGATATTGTGCGTGCTCCGGTTTTTTCAAAGTCCGCTTTTTCAAACAGGTAAAGCCCGTCAAAGCCCGCAATGATTGAGAAACATTCCTTGACATCTATTCTTGACATAAGTTCAAATCCCACTGCAGGACAGGTGTTGTTGTCTCTGTTTACAAGGGTCACAGCCAAGCCGCCCTTGATTGTGGGTATGATACTTGCCTTGCTGTTTACGTTGATGGGAAAACCTACACGTGCAAGAAAATCAAGCATGAAGTAGGGCAACAGACAGTCGGGGTTCAATTCACTGTCTTTCAGTGCCATGAATTTAAAGTCTGCGGTACAACCTGCTGAAACTCCCAACCGTATATGCGGCATGGTGTAATCGTAAATCAAATTGAGACCTGCTCCGTAAATCCTCACTGCCCTGCTCAATCTGCCGGAAACAGGGTCATAACTTTTTATGTGACTCAGGGAATACGGTGACAGGACTATACTGAACTCGGAGAACATTGAGGGTTTACCGACTTTTTCAAACAAGGGTTTTTCCTGTTTTCCGCTTTTTTCTGCAGGTACTTTGCTTTTTCCGGAGACACCGCCCTTTGCAGCATCCGCAAAAACACATGACAATGAGAACAACAGGAGAAACAGAATCAGTAAAAACTTTCTGTATTTCAACAGGAACCCCCTGAACAACTTTTAGGTCATTTTAACACATAAGTGACATACTGTCATCATTTTATCGCTTTCAAAAAGGTCAATTTTACAGGTTTTTCAAATAAAAAACCGGAAATTTCTTTCCGGTCTCTATTCTCTCTATGCTGAGAACTTACTTTGCCTCTCTGCCGTATCTCTTGTTGAAACGTTCAACTCTTCCGGTTGAGTCAACAAGTTTCTGTGTACCTGTAAAGAACGGGTGGCAGGCAGAGCAGATTTCAATCTGCATGCTCTTTGCAGTTGTCTTTGTCTTAATCACGTTGCCGCATGTGCAACGGATTTCCTGAAGTTCATACTTGGGATGAATGTCTTTCTTCATCTTCTACCTCTGTTTTGCTGCTAAAGCAACTTTTGAAAGTTGCTTTGAGCAGTCTTCAATGCGCCGTCTCCGTTCTCAGTTTACGGGAACGGCTCCCGTATTCATAAAACGCAAGAACGATTCATTATTCTTTGTCTTACGCATTTTGTCAACAAGCATCTCCGTGATGTCATAGTCCTCAAGCCCGCTGAACACGGTATTGCGCAGAATCCATATACGGTTTGCCTCGTCTTTTTCAAGAAGAAGATCCTCCCTTCTTGTTCCGCTCTTCTTTATGTTGATTGCGGGGAACAGTCTGCGTTCGGACATCATTCTGTCAAGCACAATCTCACTGTTGCCGGTACCTTTGAATTCTTCAAAAATAACCTCGTCCATACGGGAGCCGGTTTCTATAAGAGCAGAGGCTATTATTGTAAGAGAACCTCCGTTTTCTATGTTTCTTGCCGCTCCGAAGAATCTTTTGGGTTTATGCAGGGCATTTGAATCCACACCTCCGGAAAGAATTTTTCCTGAAGCAGGAACGGTCTGGTTATAGGCTCTTGCAAGACGGGTGATTGAATCAAGGAGAATCACAACATCCTTTTTGTGTTCAACAAGGCGCTTTGCTTTTTCTATCACCATTTCAGCAACCGATACGTGACGTGTTGCCTGCTCGTCAAACGTTGATGCCACAACCTCTCCCCTGACGTTTCTTCTCATATCGGTGACTTCTTCCGGTCTTTCATCAACAAGAAGCACTATGAGGCAGATTTCAGGGTGATTTGTCGTAATTGCATTTGCAATCTGCTGAAGAAGGATTGTTTTTCCCGTTCTGGGCGGTGCGGTTATCAATGCACGCTGTCCCTTTCCTATCGGGCAGAAAAGGTTGATTACCCTCATTGATACGTCATTGTCCGTTCTTTCGGTCTCAAGGTTTATCCTGCTGTCAGGGTAAAGCGGAGTGAGTGAATCAAACGGAACTCTGGTCTTTGCAACAATCGGTGTATCCCCGTTGATGTATGCAATTCTGTTCAAGGCAAAAAAACGTTCGCTTTCACGCGGACTTCTTATAACTCCCTCAACAGTATCACCTGTTTTGAGGTTCAGGAATTTTATCATGCCGGCAGACACATATACATCTTCCGTTCCCGAAAGGTAACTGTTCTGGGGCGAACGCAGAAAGCCGTACCCGTCAGGCAGGACTTCAAGCGTTCCTACGGCATAGATTACACCGTCATTCTGAGCGTGCATTTTAAGAATTTCGGAAATGACATCATGCTTTTTAAGTTCTATGAAATCATCTTCCGTCATTCCGGTCATTTCTGCCAGTTTGAGTTTAAGGTTATGTATAGGCATCTGTGAAAGGTCACTCACCACAAGCCTTGATTCTCTGTGTGAATCATATTCCTCGGGAGGAATTGAGACTTCTTCCATTGTGAAGATCTTTTTGGGCTGTTTCTGATACCTCTGATGGTGATATCTTCCGTTGTAGGGGCCTTTTTTTTCACCTTCTTCAGACTGTGAATCCTCACTTTGAGAGTCTTCCTGTGCCGCACTTTCGGACTCTTCCTGCGGTTCGTCCTGAGATTCATTCTGCGTTTGCGTGTCACCGGAAGCGGGAACAGAGTCTGAATCAGCATCCTTATTGCTGTCAAATTCAAGAGTTTTCTGCTCTTCACTGTTTTGAACTGCTTTTTTTGGGCGGCGACCGCGTTTTTTTACCGGTGCTTCCGCAACGGTTTCTTCTGCAGTTTCCGTGCTTTCCGGACTTACTTCTTCCGTGTTCTGCTCTACGGTCTTGATTACAGCTTTTGCCTTTGCTGCCGGCTTACGTCTGATAACGATTCTTTTTTTGACAGGTTCTCCATCCTGTGTTTTTACGTCTTCTTCCATTTATTTCCATGAAAAATATTAAGAATTCCGGAGCATCTCTGAAAGAGCCAATGACCCCGTTATTTCATAAATCCTCTGTCCGGAAGAAACCGGACTGATTAAATATACAACCAGCGTGAAACTGTGTCAACAATGTTTTTTCCCTGTAAATAGAGACGGGAAAGCACCGATGCGGCAACGGCGAACCTCTTTCTTGAGGATTCTCTTGAATAGCCGTTCATGTGAAGTTTTACGGCAACAGAAGGTCTCTCCGATGATGAAAAACCGAGATAAACGGTACCTGCAGGGTTATCTGCTTCACCGTCAGGACCGGCAACTCCGGTGACGGATACCGCAAAATCAGTGTGAGAGATTTTTCTGATTCCGTCTGCCATCTCAAGCGCACAGGTGTAACTGTACACTCCGTCATCTGCAACAGTTTTTTCTTCAACACCTAAAAGCCGGGTTTTTGCCTCAACACTGTCAGAAGCAATTCCGCCCCAGAAACATAGTGAACTTCCCGCTCTGTCCGTAAACATCTTTGAGAGCAGACCGGCAGTTGCACTTTCTGCCGTGCTTACCGTCATTTTTTTCTCACACAGCAAGTCACACAGAAGTTCCGAAGCCTCTGCGTTTCCGTCAGCAATAAGTCCGTCTCCCGTAATTTCTCTCAGTTTTTTTATGAAGGCACATCTTGTTTTTTCATCCGAACCGGTGATGTACAGACTTATTCTGAACATCTGGAAACGGGTACCCCACGACACTCCTTCAAAACCGCCGTCCTGTGCACATTGTCTGCAAAGCTCTTCCAGTTTTGCCTCTGCAATCAGAAACACGGAGTATTCATCACACTCTGTTTTACACGCGCCTATGAGATTGGAGAGGTAGGGCTTCACATAATTGAGAAACATAGGCTGCATCTCTGCCGGAGGTCCCGGCATTGCAACTGCCGCAACTGTTCTGCAGTCCTGTGTTTTGAAGGTTCCTCTGAAGCCCGGAGCCGTTCCGTTTGGATTGGGAATCACCTCAAAGCCGTGAGGTATCATTGCCTGCTGCTCGTTTGCTCCGTAAATGCGTTCACCCACTCTTTCATACAGGGTATTCCACGCATCCTGATTTTTTTCAAGTTCCACTCCCGCAAGCTGAGCAATTATTCTGCGGGTTATATCATCACTTGTAGGTCCCAAACCTCCGGTCACAAGAATCACATCACTGTCTCTGCTGCCGAGTTCAAGACTTTT
>JAKSPF010000069.1 GCA_024405065.1 Sphaerochaetaceae bacterium
CATAATGTGTTTCTATCATTGCTTTGCCGGCAACTCCCGGTGTTCTTGTAAACGGATCTACCATAATTTTCTTGCTCATCCACAACCTCTGTTATGAAAATTTTATTTTGTTATGTTTTGTTAGGATATGTTATGTATTGTTATGATACTGAAAAGTTAAAATTTTAGCAACACGTTATCCGTTATCAGGAGTGAATTTCAAAATTCCATTCATGAATTCTGAACTTGCCTTTGCGGTATAAAATACGTTTTATCTGCCGGAACTTGAAAATCTCCTTCATGGGTACAGTGCCGGCTCGTCCGAAAATAAAATCTCCGAAAGTGAAAGCTTATGCGAGGGTATATGCGTGTTGTAAAATTCGGTCTGCGTTGTTACTATTCAGATATATGCCCGTTTGTACCTTGTATGCGGTGTACCGGGTGTAATCTGTTTCATCGGGAGGTATATCAATGAAACGTATTTTGACAGTCGTTCTTACAGCTGTTGTTGCAATTTCTGTGGTTTTTGCCGGAGGAAGTTCCGAAAGTTCTTTCCCGGATCCTGAAAAGCCAATCACAATCATCGTTCCTCAGGGTGCCGGCGGCGGTACTGATTTGCAGACAAGAACTCTTGCTGCAGCAATGGAGGAAATCACCGGACAGAAAATTCTCGTTGAAAATGTTACCGGAGGTTCAACAGGAACCGGTACAAATCAGGTGATTGATTCTCCGGCTGACGGTTACACCCTGCTTATGTACGGAACATACGTTGTTTGCGGAACAATGACAGGAAACACAATAGGACATGAGGGTCTTGATTTTATTTCCGGTCTTTCAATGGAGCCGTTCATGATTGCCGTACAGAAGGATTCACAGTTCAAGACACTTGATGATTTCATCAAGTATGCAAAGGCAAATCCCGGAAAGGTCACAATAGGTAATGCAGGAGCTACGGCAACTACCGGTGTTGTTGCTTACGGTCTTGATGTTGCCTGCGGTAAGGTGTTCAACGTGATTGACTGTAACGGCGGTGCGGAGCTTATTCCTTACGTAATAGGCAAGCACATTGATGCCGGAATTTTCTCACAGTCGGAAGTGAAGTCAAATATAAATGACCTCAGACCTCTTGTTTTTCTCGGAAGCGGTCACAGTGTAGTTCCCGAGTTTGCAAAAGTTCCCAACCTCAAAGAAGCCGGTTACGGTGATTTGACTGTTCCTGCGGGATGTTTCCGCGGAATCTGTGCTCCGAAGGGAACTCCGGATGCTGCAAAGAAGTGGCTTGCAAACGCATTTGAGAAGGCCTACAAGTCAGATGCATTCCAGAACTTCCTCAAAGAAAACGGACTGCTCGGACCGTTCACAAAACTTGACAAGTTTGAAGCTTAGGCACTTGACCTTGTGAATACAATGAAGCCGATTGTTCAGGCAACAGGTAAAGCAAAAGGTGCATACGCACTTTGAGCTGCATTACAATCCGGTCAGTTTTGACCGGATTTTATGTATGTGCCCGAGCAGACAAAATAACCGGCTGTCCGTTTATTGAGGGTTTTGCCGTGTTCGGGTACGGATATGAAATCCGGAAAGAGGGAAAAATGAAAAAACTTAAAGTAAAGATGCTTCCGTTGGTGATGACTGTGCTTTCGGCACTCTACTTCATCTATGTGTTTGCCAGTGAAGAAACCGCAATGAATGCGGATTCCGTAGGGGGAGATCCGGGCGGAAAGTTTCTTCCTTATGTAATGGCTGTGTTTATGTTTTTCGGTTTTCTCTACATTACTCTTAAAGAGAGACCTGACGGAAAAAAAACGGATGCCGGGGACAGAAATCTGTTTCTGATAACCTTGTGCGAAGGGGTTCTGTATATTGCCTTTTCCAAAGTAGCGGGTTTTCTGATTCTCACCGTGATTCTTTTGTACTCTCTGATTTATCTTTACACAACGATAGGTGAAAAACGCAGTGCAAAACAGGCCTGTGCGGGCGGTGCGGTGACTTTGTCTGTGACTGTTGCCGTGTATTTTCTTTTCCGTTATGTGTCAAAACTGCTGATGCGTCTGGGAAGACAAGGTATTCTGCCGATGTTCAAATCAAGTACTGCGGCAGCGGTTGTTGCTCTTGTAATTGTAGCGGGCTTCACAGTTCTTCTGTCTCTTACCGTATGCAGAAAACTCAAAGCAAAAGGTTTTAACAGAGTTGCCGATGCCGGTATTGTGACTTTTGCAACGGTGTTGTTTCTTTACATTGTATTCAAACAGTTTTTTCTGGTTGCTCTTGCACCGGGATTTATCAATTACTGATTATCGGGGAGGTTTGTTATGGGTGATTTTCTTCAGGGACTTTCAATGGTTACGAACTTTTCCACAGTGTTCTGGTGTGCGTTCGGGTCTGTGCTCGGCATAATTTTAGGTGCGCTTCCCGGACTTACGGCAACAATGGGCGTGGCTCTTGTAATTCCCGTTTCATACAACCTGTCAAATACCGCAACTGGAATAGGTCTGCTTCTTTCAGTTTATTGCGGTGCAGTGTGCGGAGCCTCAATTCCGGCAATTTTACTGGGTATTCCCGGTAATCCCAATGCAATAGCCACCGTAGAAGACGGTCAGCTTATGACCCGGAAAGGACTTGCCGGGCAGGCTCTCGGCGGTGCCGTCATTGCCTCCATGATAGGAGGTCTCGGTTCCGAGATATTTCTGATTTTTTTCAGTCCTCTGATTGCAAGGATGACTCTTGCCTTCGGACCTGCGGAAAAAACTACCCTTGCCCTTGTGGGTCTTGTGATAATAGCCGCTGTTTCAGGTAAAAACATACTCAAGGGGCTTCTTATGGGTGCTTTGGGCTTTGTGTTTGCATTCTTCGGAAAAGACCCGGTGAGCGGAATAGTGAGGATTCCGTTTGCCGATCTTTTGAGGCAGACTCCTCTTGCAAACGGTTTTGACATGACATCAACACTTATCGGTCTTTACGGCGTAAGTCAGGTGTTCTCAGAAATTCCCAATCTGAAAAAAACTCAGGACAGGGTTGTTGCCGCAAACATAGGCAGCGTGTTTCCTCCTCTGCGTAAAATAGGTCAGATGTGGAAGATAATTTTGTCTTCTTTGGGCATAGGTACTCTTGTAGGGGCGATACCCGGTACCGGTGCTTCAATTGCGGTTTTTATGGCAAAAAATGCTGCAACCGGAATCTGTGATGCATCAAAGGGTAAGTTGGAAAAACCCGGTACGGGTTGTCTTGAGGGTGTGTTTGCTCCGGAGGTTGCAAACAATGCGGTGACGGGAGGTGCTTTGATTCCTGCTCTTTCTTTGGGAATTCCCGGTGATTCTGCAACGGCAGTGCTGATAGGTGCATTGATGATAAACGGGGTGACTCCGGGATTTGCTCTTTTCAGCCAGAACATGCCGCTTGTATATTCTCTTTTCATCACCCTTACAATTGCAAATATCTTTATGGGAGTTTTTCAACTTGCGGGTGTGAAGGTTTATCCCAAAGTTCTGCTGATTTCCCAGAGACTTCTGATGCCGATTGTTCTTATTCTTTCATTCATAGGTTCATACGCACTTGCCGGTTCGTCCGTGGAAAAAGGTCTGTTTAATGTAGGAACAGCACTTTTTATGGGGCTTGTCGGTTACGCAATGAAGAAGAACGGTTACCCTCTGGCTCCTATTGTGCTCGGGCTTATTCTCGGCGGAATGTTTGAGGAGCAGTTCAGAAAGGCAATGAAATTAGGTGCAGGTACTATGTCACGGTTTGTTTCTTCACCTATCTGCTGGGTGTTTTTTCTTATTTCAGTTGCAATAGTTGTGTCTACCTCAGTGAAAAACAGACGGGAAAACGGTAAATGATCGAATTCACGTTTTTGGGAGCAAACGGTTCTCTTCAGGAAAAAGGAAGCGGAAATACTTCACTGATTGTCGGTGACGGTTGTTTTTCCGTGATGATTGATGTTTCCGTGAATCTTTTTGCGGCAGTGGAAGCGGATGTTGATGCACTGATTCTCACTCATGAGCATATTGATCACATTTATGCTCTGCCGAGTCTTTTACATCAGATGTGGCTTTCAGGGAGAAAGAAGCCTCTTTGCATTTACTGTAATTCAGGAATTTCCGGACTTGTGAACGGGCTGATTGATATTTTTTCTTTAAGACAGAAAAAAGGAATATTTGAAATAAAAACCGATTTCTGCAGGAGTTTCAGTATCGGAAGTTTGGATTTTGAAATGTTTTGCACGGAACACACTTCAAATTCACGTGGAGTTGTTGTGAGACAGAATTTACTTAAACTGGTTTATACGGGTGATACTCCGCCGATTGAAAATCCGTCTGAAAGCCTTTACGGTGCGGATGTGCTGATTCATGAGGCAAATTCAGTTACGGAGAAGAAAAAGCCGGATCACAGCAGCGGATATGATGCGGCTTTGCTTGCCGTTAAAACGGGAGCAAAGAAACTTGTTTTGTGTCATCTTCCCAAAGGTGACGGTGAAAAAGAAAAGATACTTACGGAGGCAAGTTCTGTTTTCAAGGATGTATGTCTTCCCGAGGTAATGAAAAGATACAGGATAGGGTGAAGTATGGAAGATTTAAATCTCGGAATGTTCAAGTCCTACGACATAAGGACAAAGGAATCAAAGCTTGATTTTCAAATGAAGAAAAGGCTTGTCAGTGCTGTTGTAAGGTATTACGGAGAGGTTCTGAAAGTGAAAAGTGTTGTGATTTGCAGGGATGCAAGGCTTCACGTGCCGGAACTTGCCGAATTACTCCGGACAGGTATGAATAATGTGGGTATGGATGTATTGATAAACCCGCTTCCGGTTTCTACCTGTCAGTTTTATTTTACCTGTATGAAAAACCGTGGTTGCGGTGCTGTAATGCTGACTGCTTCACATAATCCGATGGAATATGTAGGAATGAAACTGATGGCTCCTCAGGTTTTGCCGCTTGCTTACGGCTACGGTCCGGAGGGAGGGATTGAGAAAATAAAGTCTTTCTATCTTGAGAACAAACCGGCAATTTACTCAAAAGTCAAGGGAAGAACGATTGTAATCAATGAACTTGAAAATTACATTGACTACTCAATGGAACTTGCCGGTGTTACACCGGGAAGTCTGTCAGGGCTGAAAGTGATGTTTGAATTTCTCAACGGCAGCGCCGGTACCGAGGAGATGCTTGCTTTTCAGAAAGCAGGTGCAGATGTTACGGCGCGCAATCTTGTTCCTGACGGGTTTTTTCCTAACGGCGATCCCAATCCCATAATTGAGACTTCAATTGCGCCTGCCAGAAAGTTCATGCAGGAAGGTAATTTTGATTTGGGTTTCTGTTTTGACGGAGACGGTGACAGGATGGATCTTATGGACATGAACGGAAATCAGATTGTACCCGGACTTAACATGGCAATTCTGATGCCGAATCTTGTTTCTATTTACGGCGGCGAAAAAAAGGAATTTTATGCTGATGTAAAAGCTGTTCCCACTTCACTTGTTGAGATTGCAAAGGCAGGGGTGAATATTCATATAATCAGAAACGGTCATTCTTTCATAAAAGCAAAACTGCGGGACAACTGTGACAAAGGTTATTTTGCTTCAGAGGAAGAATCTGCACATTACTATGTGAATCTCCCGTTTGACAGTAAGGATTTTTCAAAAGGTTTTGCTGCGGTAGAATCAACTCTTTTCTTTGCTCTGCTTACTGCAAGGAGTTTTAAGCAGAAGCCTGAAGCGTATGACAGAGCAATGGAAATTCAAGAACGTACCGAGCGTGTCAAAGAGTGGCCGCTTTACTGTGACGGTGCGCCTGAAAAAATGCCGGAAATTCTTGAAAAAATTGAAAAGAGAATGGTTGAACTCGGTGCGTCAGTTACAAAAGATATGGATGACGGCTCCGATTTGGATGCAACTCTGCTCAGGTTCAATCTTCCTGAGAACATAGGTGCGGATACTGACCTTGAAAACACAAGATGGAGTCAGGTTGCTCTGCGCATATCAAGAAGTGAGGACGCAATGGCACGTTTTGAAGTTGTCTCCAACTGCAAAGAAGATTGTCTGCGTTTCAATGATGAGATAGTGAAAATCACGGACATATACGTGAAAAGCGGTGCCGCAAGGTACTGAACTTATGTAAAATATGTGATAAGATTTTCTGAGCCTGAGAGGTGATGATATGAATTATAGCAAACGTACAGTTACTTGCGGAGCATTGAGAGGCTCCGATGCCGGAAAAACGGTTGTTCTCAACGGGTGGGTTCACAGGGACAGAAATCACGGAGCCCTTCATTTTATAAATCTGCGTGACAGATACGGGGTGACTCAGGTTGTTGTTGATGAAGATTCGGATGCAGAGCTTCAGCAGACGGCTGCCCGACTCAAGATGGAGTATGTTATTTCAGTCACCGGTACAGTGAGAAAGCGTCCTGACAGCATGGTGAACAAGGAGATGGCTACCGGTGAAGTAGAGGTTAAGGCACGGAAAATTGAGATTCTTTCAAAGTGTGAGACTCTTCCTTTCATGATAGAGGATGAAAATACTGCAAAGGAAGATTTGAGGTTGCAATATAGATTCCTTGATCTGAGAAGTGCCGGTATGCAGAAAAGAATTGCACTCAGGCATGAGTTTGTTAAAGCAATAAGGGAATATCTTTACACCGAAGATTTTTACGAAATTGAAACTCCTACATTGATAAGAAGTACTCCGGAGGGAGCAAGAGACTTTCTTGTGCCTTCAAGAAAGTATGCGGGTAAGTTCTATGCACTTCCTCAAAGTCCGCAGCTTTACAAACAGCTTCTGATGGTGAGCGGTTTTGATAAATAC
>JAKSPF010000007.1 GCA_024405065.1 Sphaerochaetaceae bacterium
AACAGTACCCTCCTTACATCCTATAGGCGAACCGAATCCGGGTACCATTCCGGCAGCTGTGATTTCTTCAGAATGAGCAGGTCTCATTCCGTTTGCTCTTGCGGCATTCTGAAGTTTGTTTTCTTCAACATCCATGTCTCCGCGCACAAGACCTACTATGAGTTTTTCTTCTTCGTCTCCGGTTTTATCATTTATGTATGTTCCCACCATGAAAACGGCCTTTGCCGTTTTTTCCGGTTTTATCTTCA
This sequence comes from Sphaerochaetaceae bacterium, assembly GCA_024405065.1. Taxonomy (GTDB): domain Bacteria; phylum Spirochaetota; class Spirochaetia; order Sphaerochaetales; family Sphaerochaetaceae; genus JAKSPF01. The sequence continues at coordinate 249 of JAKSPF010000007.1, forward strand.
GAAAGGCACACAACTCCTCTATTGTTTTTGAATCAGGAGTTTCTGCAAGTTCTCTTGTCTTGGGTTCTTCCGCAAAATACTGCTTGGCAAATTTTGCAACTTGTCTGTTTGCCGTGTAACCGCAGTGCGGACAGGTGATTATTGTGTCTTCACCTATGGGAGAAAGGTACATATACTCATGTGAAATTTTACCGCCCATCATACCGCTGTCACTTCCTACTGCAACAACCGGCAGTCCGCATCGTTTGTAGATTTTGAAGTAAGCATCATAATGAGCTTTGTAAACCTTTTCCAGTCCTTCCTGATCTTTGTCAAAGCTGTAACTGTCTTTCATTGTAAACTCACGCACTCTGATGAGTCCTGCACGCGGTCTCGGATCGTCTCTCCATTTTGTCTGCATCTGATAGACAAGCAACGGAAGACGCTTATATGAATCAATCATGTTTCTTGCAAGATCTGTACAGCATTCTTCATGTGTCATTGCCAGACACATATCGCTTTCACGTCTGTCCTTGAATCTTGTCATTTCTCGGTCAATGCTGTAAAAACGTCCGGTTTCTTTCCAAATGTCGCCGGGATTTACAACGGGCATCAGTAATTCCTGTGCACCGAGAGCATTCATCTCTTCTCTTACTATGCTCTGTATTTTCTGAATGGATCTGAAACCTAAAGGAAGCAGTGAAAAAATTCCGGCAGCAAGCTGGTTTACATAACCGGCTCGCACAAGATATTCATATCCTTTTGTATCTGCACCGGCGGGTGCCTCTCTGAGAGTTTTTGAAAACATACGGCTCATTCTCATTTTGCAAAATCCTCCTGTAAGGGCAGAATGATTGTATCAAAACAATGTGAGTGATACAATTACATAAGCCATTGGCTCTATCAAAAAAATTATAGAGGAGAATGCGATGCTTGATGCTCAGATAATTGAGATGCTCAGACAGAAAGCAACCGATATAAGGGTTGCCACGATACATGAGATTGCCCATTTGGGAAAAGGGCACATAGGCGGGGCAATGTCCATAGTGGAGGTTTTGACCTATCTTTATTATCATGAAATGAATGTTGATCCCGAGAACCCTAAAAAAGAAGGCAGAGACCGTTTTGTATGTTCAAAAGGTCATGCCGGTCCATCCGTGTACGCAACGCTTGCACTTAAGGGTTTTTTTCCAAAGGATTGGCTTGAGACTTTGAACGTGGGAGGAACAAACCTTCCCAGCCACTGTGATATGAATAAAACTCCCGGAATAGATTTTACTACGGGTTCTTTGGGGCAAGGTGCGAGTGCTGCAGCGGGCATTGCGCTCGGCCAGAAAATCAGGGGAGAAAAGTCTTTTACTTATCTCATGCTCGGTGACGGAGAAAGTCAGGAAGGTCAGGTATGGGAAATGGCAGGTTTTGCCTCAACGCAGAAGCTCGGAAACCTGATTGCGTTTACGGATTTCAACAGAATGCAACTTGACGGGTACACAAAAGACATTTACTGCATGGACAATATTGATACAAGGTGGCTCGGGTTCAACTGGCATGTTCAGAGAATCAACGGACACGATTTTACGGAGATTGACAATGCCGTGCAGAATGCCAAATCTGTTACAGACAGACCAAGTATGATTATCTGTGACACGGTGAAGAGTCAGGGTTATAAACCGGGAGTCGGCGTCAAGGCAAATCACAGTATGGCTGTATCTGCCGAGGACGAGGCTTCATCTATTGCTGTGCTTACCGGAGGTGCAAAATGAGAGATACATCTGAACTTGCCAATATGAAAGACGCCATAATGGCTGCAATTATTGATCTTGCAACAGAGCATGAAGATGTTTGTATGCTTGAGGCCGACCTTGAATCCTGTCTGGGAAGCAGCGGTTTTCACAAACAGTTTCCGCAGAGATTTTTCAACTGCGGTATTGCCGAAGCAAACATGGTAGGTGTTGCGGCAGGTTTGTCTTCTATGGGTTTTGTGCCTTATGCGGACTCCTTCGGTGTTTTTTCTTCAAGAAGAGCGTATGACCAGTTCTTTCTGTCAGTAGGTTACGCAAAACAGAGGGTTCACCTGATAGGTACTGATCCCGGTGTTGTTGCTCAGGTGAACGGCGGTACCCATATGCCGTTTGAGGATATTGCACTGATGCGTCAGGTTCCGGATCTTATTGTGATTGATCCTTCTGATGCTCAGAGTTGCTATGAACTGATAAAACAGGCGTACGACAGTAAAAAGAGTTCTTATCTCAGAGCCGGCAGACGTGGTGCAACACACCGCTACAGTGCCGGTGCAAAAATTGAACTCGGAAAAGGTATTGTTCTGGAAGAGGGAAAAGACCTTGCAATAATTGCTACCGGTGAGACAATGGTGAACGAATCCGTGAAGGCAGTTGCACTCCTTAAAGAAAAAGGAATTCACGCAACTCTCATTGATCTTCACACCATCAAGCCTCTTGATACTGCCTTGATTGAAAAGGTTGCAAAAGCAACCGGACGTGTACTTGTCTGTGAAAACGGAAGGTATGCAGGCGGAGTAGGTGAGGCAGTTGCTGCACATCTTGCCAAAACGTGTCCCGTGAAGATGGATTTTGTAAATGTGGGTGAACGATTCGGAGAAGTGGGTAACCTTGCTTATCTTGTCAAAGCTTTTGCTTTTGATTCTGAAAGCATTGCGGCAAAAGCAGAGAATTTACTGAAAAAGTAATTTATAATTACAAATACGAGTTCAGAAAGTTCCGATTTTATGATGGAAGTTTTGAAGGTTGTTTTGAAAATTTCCTTTGTTTGAGTACCGCTGTCAGCGGTACTTTTTATGTTCCGTTCTTATTTCTTAATCAACAGTACAGAAAGATCATTGACATTTGTTCCCGTAGGACCTGTAATAATGAGTCCGTTGCTCTGTTTCAGTGCATTATAGGCATCGTTGTCTTTCAAAACAGCTGAAATATCTATTCCTTTTTCTTTTAGATTTTCAAAGGTGTTTGAATCAATATAACCTCCGGCGGCATCTGTAGGACCGTCTGTTCCGTCAGAACCCACGGAAAATACTGCGCAGTTTTTTAATCCGTTCAACCCGATTGCTGCAGAAAGAGCAATCTCCTGATTTCTGCCTCCCTTTCCTTTTCCTGTCAGATGAACAACTGTTTCTCCTCCCATAATAAATGCAAGGCTCTTGTTTGAATAAAAATGATCCTTCGCAATAGAAGCCAACATTGAACCGGCTTCCCTTGCTTCACAAGAAAGACAAGCTGTCAGGAACATAGGACTGTATCCCAGTTTCTCTGCACTTTCAGAAGCAGAAACACAAAGCTGCTTAACAGAACCGGTTACATAAGTTGTTACATTATCCAATTCCTTTGGAGTATCCTCTTTAAGAAGTTTTACGGCTTCTTCTGAGAGTATCAAATTATATTTGTCTGCAATTTTGAGTGCTTGCTGCGTGGTAGAAGAATCTGGATAAGCCGGTCCTGAAGCTATCATGTCAAGAGGATCCCCGATGATATCAGAAAGAACAATTGTAAATACATGAGCAGGTTTGCATAAAAGTGCAAAACGTCCTCCTTTTACCTTTGAGAGTCTCTTTCTTATTGTATTTATCTCTACAATATCTGCACCTGAAGCCAACAGTTGTTTGGTAATACTTTGATTTTCCTCAGGACTTACTCTTGGAACTTCAAATAATGCACTTCCGCCACCGGACAGCAAAAACAGAACTCTGTCCTGCTTTTTTAAATCTGATACCAACTCAAGACATCTGGAAGTTGCTATGTATGTATTGTCATCAGAAACGGGATGACCTGCTTCATATATCTCAAGATTTCCAATCTTTCCTTTTGAATGACCATATTTTGTAACAACAGCACCGCATGATATGTCATTTCCAAGTTCATCCCATGCAGCTTGTGCCATTTGCCATGCAGCTTTTCCTACTGCTATCAAAACTGTTTTCCCATTGGATTCTGGAATTTCTTTAAGAGCTTTTTTTACAGCAGTGTCCGGTAAAGAAGCCTTCAATGCCTCTGCAATGATATAATCTGCATCTTCTCTAACCGATTGCATTACATACCTCCAAGCTTTTAATAAATGAGCGGACTGACGTCCGCCCATCTTTATAGTCTCAACAATTATGCAAAGATTGAAACAATAAGAACATTGATAATTGCTGCCAAACCAATTACCAGAGTTCCAAGAGTTTGAGTTTTGTAACCGTCCTGAGTTTCCATCTCTCCAAAGTTTGTGACAACCCAGAAGTAAGAGTCATTTGCATGAGAAACAACCATTGCTCCTGCGCCAATTGCTACTGTTACGAGACAAGCATACGTTGGACTAGCAAATCCAAGGCTCTGCATAAGTGGAGCAAGAATTCCTGCTGTTGTTGTAATAGCAACTGTTGATGAACCCTGTGCAGACTTGAGAATAGCAGCAAGAAGGAATGGGAAGATAAGTCCCATAGCCTTGAGGGCACCGGCATTGTCTGTAATAAATGTGATAAGTGCAGAAGAAGAAATTACCTTTCCAAGAACACCACCGGCAGCTGTAACAAAGAGAATAGGACCGACTGTCTTGAGTGTATCATTTGTAATGTTATAGAAATCACCCATCTTTCCTGCCTCTGCAAGAAGAGCAATTCCCAAAAGAACGCCAACTGCGAGAGCAATAATAGGCTTTCCGAGGAAAACAAAGAAAGGAACATTATTTCCTGCCATAGAAAGAGCAGAAGCAAGACCCATAAGGATAATAGGTACTACAATTGGAGCAAATGCTGCAAATCCGTTTGGAAGTTTACCATAACTTGCAACCAATTCTTCATAAGACTGCTTTATTGCTTCTGAATTACAGGCTTCATCTTTAGCCTTGACTTTTTTTCCAATGAAAGCTGCAAAGAAGTAACCGGCAATCATTGGAAGAATTGAACAAGCAACACCAATTCCCATAACGAGAAGAAGATTAACTTCTGCACCAATTCCACCGAACAATGTGTTAGCCGCAGCAATAGGACCCGGTGTAGGTGGAATAAAGCAGTGGGAAATATAAAGACCCATAGAAAGACATACTGTACAGGCTACCGAACTCTTTCCCGTTTTCTGAACAAGAGACTTTCTGATTGGATTGAGAATTACAAAACCACTGTCACAGAATACAGGAATGGATACAATCCACCCCATAATAAGCATTGCGAGCTCAGGATTCTTTTTTCCGACAAGTTTTACAACACAATCTGCCATCTTGAGAGCTGCACCTGTCTTCTCCAAAAGAACACCAACCAAGGCTCCGAGAATAATTACAATACCAATTGATGTAAATGTCCCGGAGAAACCTGCTCCGATTACATCTGCAATCTTGGTAAGGTCAATCCCCGCAACAAGTGCAAGAATAAGAGATACGCCCATGATTGAAAGAAATGGGTGCACATGCCACTTTGAAATTGCCAAAATCATTACAACAACGGCAAGAACAAAAAAAATTAAAAGTGGAATACCAGTCATAAATACCTCCTGTATTCTTGCAACTTATTTTAGAATGGAGTTTTCCTCTTTTCAATTACCATTCAGATGTACTCTTGTGGGAACAATTATTGCCGTAGCATTTGATTTCATCAAAACTCTTCCGTTTGGAATAGATGTTTCATTTGTTGCAAGGATATTGCCATTCTTTGATTTAGGATTCGGATGGCTTATCCCAAGTATAATCGAACTGATTGTATGGTAGCAGCTTAAAAGAACGTCTGCACATTAAAGTCTCCTCTATCAAGCAAGTTTATAATTTAATGGAATTTTGAAATTGGCTCTAATATGTTATAAAATCAAACAAGGTTTAATTTTTCAGGAGGTAATAGATGAAAGTCGGATTTGTTGGATTGGGCATAATGGGACGCCCGATGTGTAAAAACATTCTCAAGGCGGGATACGAAGTAACAGCATTTGATCCATTTGCAAAGGAAGCTCTTGATGATGTTGTTTCCTGTGGAGCAAAAAGAGGCACAAGCAATGCAGATGTTGCCGCACAATCTGATGTTGTAATAATAATGGTACCTAACTCTCCTCATGTAAGGGCTGCTGTATTTGATAAGGGCGGAATTGCAGAGGGTGCAAAACCGGGTCTTGATGTAATTGACATGAGTTCAATTGCTCCGCTTCAGTCAAAGGCAATTGCAGAAGACTGCGTAAAAATCGGAATAAACATGATGGATGCCCCTGTATCAGGAGGAGAACCTAAGGCAATAGACGGTTCTCTTTCCATTATGTGCGGAGGACCGAAATCTTTATTTGATAAGTATAAGAACCTTTTGGGAGTAATGGGTGCAAGTGTTGTCCATTGCGGAGAAGTAAATGGAGCAGGAGACACTGTGAAACTTGCCAACCAGGTAGTAGTTGCCTGTAATATTGCAGCATGTGCAGAAGCATATGAACTTGCAACAATGGCCGGTGTAAATCCGGAAAAAGTTTTTGATGCAATAAAAGGCGGACTTGCCGGTTCAACTGTAATGAATGCAAAAGTTCCGATGATGATGGATAGAAATTTCAAGCCCGGATTCAGAATTGATTTGCATATTAAAGACCTTAACAACGCTCTTGAAACAGGACATGGTCTTGGAACACCTATGATTCTTACATCTGCTGTTCAGGAAATGCTCCAGTGGCTGCATAATAACGGAAGTGGATCAGATGACCATAGTGCTATAGTCAAATACTACGAACGTATAAGCGGAACAGAGGTAAAGAAATAGCAGGTTATAAAGAGAGCTTTAGGAACCAATTGCAAAATTAAGCTTTGTGAAGGATGAATTTGGATTTGCGAGGAGAAAACCGTTTTTGATAATTGAAGTCAGACTTTGTGTCTTAAGAAATTATCAAAAATGCATTTTATACCGCAAAGGCAGATTCAGAATTCATGAATGGAATTTTGAAATTGGCTCTTAGCTACTTACGTAGCAGTCTGAAAACTTGGTGCAATTGCTGTATTTTTGTCATCATCAAGTTCTATGACCAGAATATTTTTTTCCGGAACAGACTGGTTCAGCAGATATTGTTTAAAGATTTCTTTCAGTAAAAACGATTTTCCGCATCTTCTTATGCCGGTTATTACTTTTGGAAAACCGTTGTTTTTATTAGCGATTAACAATTCCAAATATTTATTCCTATTGATCATAGTCCTGTTATAGCAAAAGGTTATTTGTGACGTAATCCCAAAAAGTGTAGAATTCTACATTTTTTTGCGTTTGCCAATGTGGTAAGTATACCTGTCAGAAGACGTTTTTAACCGAACACAGCCTGACGGAGAATGGCGTTTATTCTTGTCTGATAACCATGTCCGTCCGCCTTCAACACTCCAAGAACATCGTAATCAATATGTATCTGTATCGGAGTTTTTGCAACAACAACTTTGTACCATTCCGGATGTTCCCTATTATTCTCTACATACTTATCATAGGCAATTTGTTTGATGATTGAATCTGCCCCATGTAGAGCATATGCTGCCCTACGTTCACCATACTTGTGTATTTGGAATCAAGGACAAACGCCTCCTTGAGGATTATTTCTGCATTTGGTAAAGTAAAACCCTATGGCAGACAAAGAAATTACAGCATTGCAGCAAATTTCAACAGAAGATATTAAAAACCGCATCTATACAATTCGTGGTGTTCAGGTCATGCTGGATTCAGACTTAGCAGAGTTATATCAGGTTGAAACATTTAACTTGAACAAAGCTGTAAAAAGAAACATTGAAAGATTTCCTGAAAATTTTTGTTTTCAACTTACCGATGAAGAATACAACAGTTTGAGATTCCAAATTGGAATATCAAACAGCCGAGGTGGACGTCGTTATAATCCGTACGGTTTCACAGAACAAGGTGTTGCGATGTTGGCAGGGGTATTACATTCCGATATTGCCGTAAAAATGAGCATAGCTATTATCAATGCATTTGTTTCCATACGCCATTTTATCTCTGACAACGCAGATATGCTTCAACGTTTGAGAGATATGGATTTAAAGCTTCTTGAACACGATAAGAATTTCAAAGAAATCTTCAGGCAACTGCAGAATCCCAAAGAAGCCAAGGCTGTATTGTTTTTCAAAGGTCAGATGTGGGATGCCACAAGTCTGATAGAAGACATCATTGGTAAAGCCAAAAAGTCCGTTATTCTCATAGACGGCTATGTGGATAAAAAGAATCTGGATTTGTTTTCAAAAAAACACAAGAACGTAACTGTAGAACTCTATACTACAAAAACCGGTAACAAACTTACCCAGAAAGAAGTAAGTGACTTTAATAACCAATATGGCGGACTTACAATTAAATACACAAACGAGTTTCATGACAGATTCATAATACTTGATGAGAAAGAACTGTATCATAGCGGAGCATCAATAAAAGATGCAGGAAAGAAAGCCTTTGAACTGAGTATTATTGAGGATGACAAACAACTTCAAGAAATTCTCAAAAGGCTTGTATAAAACACATAAAACTGAAATATTTGACGGTAATTGTTTGGTACATAAGGAAAGAGAACCAATATCTCAATAAAGAAAAGTGTCGCCGAATACTATATTCGGCGACAAAGACTTAGAAGTATTAGGAAAAATCACGAAGAATGTGCAAACAGGGATCAGAAATTGAACCGGCGGGTCTCTCTGCGGAAGAAGAAAAGACTCATTGCCAGAGAGAACACTTCGGCAAATATGAATGCAAACCATACACTGTCAAGACCGCCTGTTTTGCCTAAAATCCATGCTGCGGGGACAAGAAAGACTATTTGCCTGACTATGGAAATCACCATGCTTATCCAACCGTCACCGATTGCCTGAAACTGTGCTCCGAGTATTATGCAGACTGCAGCAAGCGGAAAAGAGAGACTGATTCTTCTGAGTGCCGTGCAACCTATTGCCTTCATTTCTTCGGATGCACTGAACAAATCAAGAAGTTTGTCCGGAATCAGCTGGAACAAGGCACAACCCGCAATCATTATAGACAATGCAACGGTCAGACCGAGCCTGAGAGCCTTTGACATTCTTTTTCTGTTTTGAGCACCGTAATTGAAACCGAGTATCGGCATAAGTCCCTGATTCAGTCCGAACACAGGCATGAATACAAAACTCTGAAGTTTGAAATAAACTCCGAATACCGTTGTGGCAAGTATGCTGAATGAAATGAGGATTGTATTCATCAGACTGGTCATTATCGTTCCGATGCCCTGCAGTATCACTGACGGTACTCCGACGTGCAGTATGTTTCTTACGGAATTACCGTTGAGAGACGGCTTTGAAAATTTGATCGGGACGTAGGGGTTTTTTCTGACAAATATTATTCCGACAACCATTGAAAGAATCTGTCCTGCTACCGTTGCAACTGCTGCGCCGGCTACTCCCATGCGAGGTACTCCCAAAAGTCCGAATATGCATATAGGGTCAAATATTATGTTGAAGATTGCACCGGACAGCTGGATAAGCATAGGATGAAAAGTGTCTCCTGTTGCCTGAAGTGATTTTTCACAGCAACATGCTACAAAACAGCCGGCGCTTAAACACAGACAGATGGAAAGGTATTGTGTCCCCATGTTGATAAGTTCAGGATCTGAAGTGTACAACTTGAAGAACGGTTTTGACGTTGTCAAACCTATGACGGTGAACAATGCAGCACATATCAGGAGCATGGTGTAACCCGTTTGGGCTGCGGAAAGTGCATCGTTGTTCTTTTTTTCACCGAGTTTTCTTGAAATTACGGAGCAGATTCCTATTGATATTCCCACTGCAAATGAGAACATCAGATTCTGCATAGGGAAGGAGAGTGAGACGGCCGTCAGTGCTTTTTCACTGAAGCGAGAGACAAATACGCTGTCAACTATATTGTAAAGAGCCTGAATGAGCATTGAAAACATTGCGGGAAGTGACATCTTTCTCAACAACGTGCCTACAGGCATTGTTCCCATTCTGTTTTCTTCTTTCTGTTGTACCGTTTCCATAACGTTGCATATTTTATCGGTATGAAATTTAATGTCAATGCGGACGAACCGGTTCTTTGCTCAGCTTACGGAGAACCATCGTTGAAGCATAATGCCTGCTGCAACACTTACGTTGAGAGAGCCTTTTGTGCCTGCCGTAGTTATTGTGACCCTGCTTCCGCAGCAGTGAAGGATTTCCGGGCTGATACCGAATTCCTCACTTCCCAGAACGGCAACACCGCTCTGCGGAAAGGGAAATCTGTTTATTTCCGTACCGCCCAGTTCAAGCGCAATCACATCTTCCGGTTTGAAACCTCTGAGAAAGTCATAAGCCTGATGCTCACTCATGAACTCCCACTGCACGGTTTCAGTTGTTCCGCGTGATGTTCTTCTTGCCCGTACATGCTCCGGACTTGCAGTTCCTTCAATCAGGATTATCTTCTTTATTCCGAAAGAATCCGCGCTTCTGAATATTGCACCGACATTGTACGGGCTTCTGATTCTGTCAAGAACAAGAAAACGGTCAAGGATTACCCGTTTTGACACGTCAAGTGTGCCGTTGTCATCGGTGAAATCCCAATCACTCGGTTCGGCGCCCAGACGGGACAGAAGAACCTGAGCATTATCTTCCAGTCTGAAAGACAGATGCTTCAGGTCAAGATTTTTATCAATCGGTGAAATCTGTGCAAGAGCCGAAACCGTGTTTATGTAATCAATATCAACACTCTGACCCGTTTTTGCAATACGGGCCGCATCGGAAAGAATCATGGAGATTTTTCTGATACGAGTTCTCTCTTTGAGTGAAAGAAGTTTTTTTACTGTGAGCATACTTCATCGCTTTCATTTTCAGAGTCATTTTCTTCTGTTTTTGACGGAGGCATCACAATGAAGGCAAATTCTCCTTTTACGGTTTTCAGTTGTGAAAGTATCTCGGACGCCGTACCGCACAGAAACTGCTCAAATGCTTTTGTTATTTCCCTGCCCAGAACAATCTGTCTGAAATTGTCCAAATTACGTATTTCCTCAAGTGTTTTCACAATTCTGAACGGACTTTCGTACACTATGAATGCCTCATTCCTTGTGAGCAGTTCTTCAAGACGCTTTCTGCGTTTCCCGCTCTTGGGACTGAGAAATCCCTCAAATGTAAATGTTTTACCTGTCATACCTGCTGCGCTTACGAGAGTTACACATGCAGACGCTCCGGGTACGGGAACAATGTCAAATCCGGCACTGCGTACCGCTTTTACAAGGATGCTTCCCGGATCGCTCACTCCCGGAGTACCGGCATCACTGCAGTATGCAACGTCAAGTCCCTGCTGTAAGAGCCGGATAATACCCTGACTTGATGCCGTTTCATTGTGAGCGTGACAGGCAATTATGCGTTTGCCGGTGATTCCAAGGTGATTCAGAAGCCCTTGAGTGTGTCTTGTATCCTCACAAGCTATGACATCAACTTCTTTCAGTACATTTACTGCCCGTACCGTGATGTCATCAAGATTGCCGATAGGGGTAGCAACAACATACAACCTGCTCATAAAATCAGAATACAGCAAAACTGCTTAAGTTTAAACAATACACAACACAACTCTGTCCATTGTCAGACACTGAAAATCAACTCCTCGTTTGTGGGATACGGCCAGTATTTGTGACCTATAAGCTGTTCAAGACTGTCACAACTTGTTCTCAGTGCCTGCATCTGTGAAATTACAGATGTACTGCAGGTTATTGCTCTTGATGTTACGTCAGGCATAAGGTCTGCATCTTCAAGTGCACCTTCAAGTTCCGGAATTTTCTGAAGAATACGGTTGATGTATTTTTCTATTCTTTCAAGCAGTTTGGTTTCAGAAATACAGGACATTGAAAGGGACACCTGCTTCTTTGCGCTTATGCTTTGGGCAATTACCTTGCTGTATTCAATTGCTGCCGGTATAACCTCACTGTTGAGCATTTCAAGCATTGTAACAGCTTCAATGCGAACAGTTTTACTGTAGTGATCCATTACTATTGAGTATCTGCTTGTCACCTCGGCAGATGTAAAAATACCGAATTTTTCAAAAAGAGCAATGTTTTTTCTTTCAATGAGACTCTGAGCAGCCTCCGCTGTGCTTTTGAAGTTGAAAAGTCCGCGTTTTTTTGCTTCTTCTTTCCATTCTTCCGAATAGTTGTTGCCGTTGAAAACAATTCTCTTATGTTTTTCATACGTGTTTTTTATAAGTCTTACAACTTCAACATCAAAATTTTCCGCTTTTTCAAGAATATCGGCAAAATCACACAAAGTTTCCGCTACCGCTGTGTTTATCACTACATTGGGTTCCGATGCGTTAAGTTGTGAACCGAGCATCCTGAACTCAAACTTGTTGCCTGTAAATGCAATGGGGCTTGTTCTGTTTCTGTCCGATGAATCCTTGGGAAAATCAGGAAGAACATGCACGCCGAGTACCATCTGCTGTTTTCCTTTTCTGCCTGTCTGCATTCCCACATCAATGGATTCAAGGGTTTGGGTAAGTTCGTCCCCCAAAAATATACTCACTACTGAAGGCGGAGCTTCATCACCTCCCAGACGGCAGTCGTTGGAGGCACTTGCTGTTGTTGCACAGAGAAGGTCATTGTATCTGTCCATTGCGCATACTACGGCAACAACAAAGAGAAGGAACCGTGTGTTTTCCTTATAGTTGTCTCCCGGTTCAAGGAGGTTTTTACCGTCATCGGTTACAAGTGACCAGTTGTTGTGTTTGCCGCTTCCGTTGATTCCTTCAAACGGTTTTTCGTGAAGCAGACATGAAAGTCCGAGTTTGTCCGCCGTTTTTTTCATCTCTTCCATAATAAGAAGGTTTCTGTCAACGGCAAGATTCACGTTGGAATGTACCGAGGCAAGTTCGTGTTGTGCCGGCGCAGTTTCATTGTGCTCGGTTTTTGCCGGAATTCCGAACTTCCAAAGCTGTGAGTTCAGTTCTTCCATGAACCTTGCCACGCGGGGTTTTATTGCACCGAAATAGTGGTCTTCAAGCTCCTGTCCTTTGGGAGGTTTTGAACCGAGCAGAGTTCGCCCGCAGAATTTCAGATCTCGTCTTTTGTTAAACAGATTCTTGTCTATCAGAAAATACTCCTGTTCAAGACCTACGGAAGCGTTTACCCTTTGTACGTTTTTGTATCCGAAAAGTTTGAGAATCCTTATGGTCTGTTCGTTGATTGCCTCCATGGATCTGAGCAGGGGAGTTTTTTTGTCCAGAACTTCACCGCTGTATGAACAGAAAGCAGTAGGGATACAGAGAGTTTTTTCCTTTATGAAAGCAAAACTCGTCGGATCCCAAGCGGTGTAACCCCGAGCCTCAAATGTTGCTCTGAGCCCGCCTGAAGGGAAGGATGAAGCATCCGGCTCGCCCTTTATCAGTTCGGACCCTTTGAATTCCATTATTACGCTTCCGTCCTTCTGCGGACTTATAAAGCTGTCATGTTTTTCCGCAGTTGCCCCGGTAAGAGGCTGAAACCAGTGAGTATAGTGTGTTGCTCCGTTTGCTACCGCCCAGTCTTTCATTGCATTCGCAACTACGTTTGCAATGTTTATATCAAGTTCTTTGCCTACTTTTATGGTTGCCTTGAGTGCATCATACGATTCTTTGGGAAGATATCGGCGCATTTCCTTATCGTCAAACACATAAGAACCGTAGGTTTCTGTGATAGTTTCCATAATACCGCCCATTTGTTTACTTATTGAAAAATAAGTAATTTATTGTAATATGAGATCTTACCGTGCAAGTATAGAAAAAAGAAAAAATAATTGCAAGAAAAATGTATATATGTTAATATATGTTACGTTATTATACTTTCAGTATTATGGCGAGCCGGAAATTTATCTCTGCTGAACGATTGCGAAAGAATCCTTTTTGTTGACAACTCAACAGTTTTTTTCGGAAAATCAAATCAGAAATATATTAACGGAAACGGAGGCAGTTGAAATGAAGAAAACATTTACGGTTCTGCTTATTATAGTTGCAGTTGCGGCTTTTTTAACAGGTTGCAGCAAGAAGAGCGGCTCTGACGGTGCTGTTGTATCAAAGGGCGGCACTCAGTATCTGAATATGGCAACCGGCGGTACGGGCGGTACATATTACGCACTCGGTGCGGATCTTGCCAATATGATTTCAAAGGCTGTGGAAAACACTGAGGTCACTGCTTCCGTAGGGAACGGTTCTGCGTCCAACATCAGGGAGCTTAACAGCGGAGATGCGGATCTTGCTTTTTCACAGAATGATGTTGCAACTTACGCATATACCGGAACAGAGACTTTCAAAGGTGAAAAAATCACGTCTTTCGGAGTAATCGGGAATCTGTATCCGGAGGTTGTTCAGGCTGCGTTCTGTGACAACACCGGCATCTCATCAATAAAAGATTTCAAGGGTCGCCGCATTTCCGTAGGTGCCGCCGGTTCCGGAGTTTATCAGAGTGTTGTGGATTTCCTTGACGCAAGCGGGATGAGTCTTGATGATATACAGGCTCAGTATCTTTCATTCACCGAGTCCGCAGATGCCATAAAGAACGGACAGATTGATGCAGCATTTGTTACTGCTGCAATTCCCAATCCTGCAATACAGGATCTTGCTGCAACAAGGAACATTGAAATGCTTAATCTCAGTGATGAAGCTGTTAAAAAGCTCTGTGCTTCAAAGCCCTATGTTGAGTACACAATAAAAGCCGGTACTTACAAAGGTCAGGACAGCGATGCAAAAACTGTTGCGGTCACTGCACTGCTTCTTGCTTCTGACAAACTGGATGAAACAACTGTGTATAACATAACAAAGGCTATCTACGAATCTACCGATATGCTCAGTCACGACAAGAAGAGTGACATATCAATAAAGACTGCTTTGGACGGTTTTGACAAATCAATGCTTCACCCGGGAGCAGCAAAGTATTACAGAGAAAAAGGTCTTATAAAGTAAAAACGGATATCTGAGAGCAAACGCTCTTGATGAAAAAAGGGACAGATGGACGTTGTGCCCATCTGTTTTTTATTGGAGAAACTTTCAAAACTAAGCTTTGTGAAGAATGAATTCGGATTTGCAGGAGAAAATATGGCTGAGAAAACAGATGATTTTCAGGAAGTGATGGAAAAATACGACAGAGATTCTGCAACCCGTTCCTTTGAAGGAAAACGGACGGGTGTTCTTGTTGCCGTGCTGTCTGTGGCTTTTTCTGTTATGCAGCTTTACGCGGCATTTACGGGAAAGATTCCCAATACCCAACTCAGACCTTTGCATCTGGGTTTTGTAATGGCATTGGCATATCTGTTCTATCCTGTGAAAAAGGGAATGAGAAAGGACGTACTTCCATGGTATGACATTTTTCTTTCCGTTTTATCTTTTTCGTGCTGTATGTATCTTGCCGTTCAGCATGTTGAACTTGCAAACAGGTACGGTAAGGTATTCTCTCCGGGACAGGAGGGGTATGCCCGTTATGTGATTGACCTGATTACCGGAGGTCTGCTCATTGTTCTTCTTGTTGAAATATGCAGAAGAGTGGTGGGTTATCCTATCCTTTGTGTAGCAGCATTCTTTGTTCTTTACGGTCTGTTTGCAAATTACTTTCCCGGATTCATGGCAAGAAAACCGATAAAACTCACCAAGATAGTTACAACTCTTGTTTACAGTACGGAGGGGATAATGGGCACTCCGCTCGGAGCGTCTGCTTCCTTCATATTTCTTTTTGTACTTTTCGGTGCATTTTTGGAAACAACACGGGTCGGGCAGTTTTTCCGTGATATGTCAAATTCAATAGCAG
>JAKSPF010000070.1 GCA_024405065.1 Sphaerochaetaceae bacterium
TATAGGACATTCCTGCGCACCGAAAACTTCAAAATCACCGTGTCTCTCTCTGAGTTTTTCCGCAAGGTTACAGGAAGTTGTATACGCCGCTTCCTGTTTTCGTGAACGGATGACAATGTTGATCAGACGTGAAAACGGAGGAAATCCGGTTTGTCTGCGTATTTCCAACTCCCTGTCAAAAAATTCTCCGGTTTTTGCGTTGCATGCGTAGGTTATTGCAGGACTGTTTTTCATCCTTGTCTGTATCACAACCTCACCTGAGCTGTCTGCACGTCCGCTTCTGCCGCTGACTTGTACAAGAAGATCAAAGGTTCGCTCTTCCGCTCTGAAATCAGGAATAAGAAGTCCGCTGTCAGCAAGAATAATTCCCACAAGACTCACATTGGGAAAATTAAGACCTTTCGCAACCATCTGAGTACCTAAGAGTATCTTTGTTTTTCCGGTTCTGAAATCTTCAAGAGTTCTGTCTATCAATTTCCTGTCTGACGAAACGGTATCCGTATCAAGTCTTGCAACCGGAACAGACGGAAAAAGCTTCATAAGCTCATTTTCCACCTGTTCAGTTCCGAACCCGGAATACATGACATCGGTGCTGTGGCATTCAGGACAAACCTTCAGCGGCTTGCGTCTGCTTCCGCAGTAGTGACAGATAAGCTCACCTGATTTGCGGTGATAGGTCATTGTCACGTCACAGTGAGGACACTTCAACTCAAAACCGCAGTTTCTGCAATGAAAGTAGTAGCTGTAGCCTCTTCTGTTGAGAAAAAGAATCACCTGCCGTCCGGCACCGAGAGCATCTGTCATTTTCTTCTGAAGCAAAGCACTGAAAATTCCTTTTTCCCCACTCATATCAGCAACCGTGACTTCCGGCATAGCCCCTCCGCCCACACGTTGTCTCAGGTCAAGCCTTATCATGCGGGAAGGGTCTTTCATCATAGCCCATGCCTCAAGACTCGGAGTTGCGCTTCCCAACAACAGTTTACCGCCACAGTCTGAAATTCTTTTCTGTGCAACCTGACGGGCATGATAACGCGGTGAATTTCCGCTTTTATAGGAGTTCTCATGCTCCTCATCAATAATTATCATTTTCAGGCGATCACAGGGAGCAAAGACTGCACTGCGGGCACCTATTACAAGTCCCACCTCACCCCTTTTGATACGTCTCCACTGTGTAATTCTCTGCGCATCAGTAAGTCCCGAATGCAAAATTGCAACGTTGTTTTCAAAACGATTGAGAACCTGGCGTGCAAGTTGATGCGTAAGCGTGATTTCAGGAACTAGATAAATCACCTGTCCGCCGTGATCAATCACATCTTTTGCACATCTGAGGAAAACCTCTGTTTTTCCGGAACCTGTAACACCGTACAGATAAAAAAGACCTTTATCGGATTCCGTGACAATGTTCACCGCATTTTTCTGATCATCGGAAAGCTCAAAATCACCGCCGCCCGCATCACCGTCAAAAGAAACAGCACCGAAACCCACATCCCTTCTGCCTCCGGGAATCATTGTATCAAGAATCTCACCTCTGCTTGAAAAGTAAAACTTCTCCATCCACAGAGCAAGTTCATAGTCTTTTTTTGAAAAAACAGGCTCTTTATCAATCACACGTATTATTTCACGAACGGAAAATCCTGAATCGGGAGCACTGTCCTCAAGGCCTATCACATAGCCTCTTGTGCGTCTTGAACCGAAAGGAACCATCACTCTGACACCGGGAATCACCTGTAATTTCTCGCTGTCAAAACAATAAATAAATTCCGTTTTCAGAGGTACAGGAACACAGATTTTCGCATATTGTGTCATTTGGCGTGTTTCACTTCAAGATTGAGAAATCCGGCAAGCTTTTTCAAGTCTTCCCATACCGCACGTCTGAGTGACGGATCACGCAAGACCGCTGCCGGATGATAGGTACATATCATGGGTATCTTGGAATCATAGAAAAAAAACCGACCTCTGAGTGAAACCATTGTAGCATCCGTTTTTCCGGTCATGAGAGTAGACGAAGGCTTACCGAGGCACAAAATGGTTTTAGGATTGATGATTTCAATCTGTTTCTTCAAATACGGTAAACAGGTCTCTTTTTCAGAAGGCATAGGATCCCTGTTCTGAGGAGGTCTGCACTTCACTATATTTGTGATGTATGTATTCGTATCACGTGATAAAGAAACCGATTCAAGCCATTTATCAAGATACTGACCTGCTTTTCCTACAAACGGACGACCCATAAGGTCTTCATTTTCACCGGGACCTTCACCTATAACCATCACTTCCGGACAGTCGGTACATCCCTCCCCACACACAACATTATTCCGTGTTCGGCTTAATATACAGCCTGTACATTTTTTCAGACAGGCATACAGACTTTCAAGCGATTCTTCAGTACAATCCGGCGCAGCAATATCACTTTTTCCTGAAATTCTACGCTCTGCCATTGAAAAATCACTTGCTGTTCTTTCCTTTTCACCGACATGCCCTGTTTTGAGTATATCCGAAAAATCATCACAGAGATGTTCTATTCTCCTGAGAGAATCAATGAGTGTTGCCATATTTTTCCTCAAACCACATGTATTCTTCGGCATCATAACTTACCCGCCAGAGATAAAGCCCTCCTGCAGATGCCGTTTTGCCGCAAAGTGACCTGTCCTTTTTTTCAAGGACACAGCGGAAATCACTTTCGGGAAGCCCTTTCTGTCCCATTTGCACCATTGTACCCACAAGTGAGCGTACCATGTGATACAAAAAAGCATTCCCGCAAATTCTGTAACACAGAACATCTTCACCGTAAACGGATGTTGTCATAAAAAACTCAGATTCGTAGATATCACGCACCTTGCTCGGACAAACATCTTTTGACGAAGCAAACGACGTAAAATCGTGAGTTCCGACAATACAGGCAGCATAGCCGTTGAGCAATTCAAATGACGGAAAATTACCGATATCCGCAATAAGACCGTCACTGAAACAGTCTTTCCCCCGTCCCTCTTTCATAAAATAACGGTATTCCCGTGCCATTGCACTGTAACGTGCATGAAATGAACGTCCGGCATCCCAACTGTCCCTGATTCTTACATAAACCGGCAAAATCACGTTTAGTCCCTGACAGAATGCCTTTGCAGGTATTGTACAGTCATCAATCTCTATGTGGGCAACCTGTCCCCATGCGTGAACTCCGCTGTCAGTACGTCCGCTTCCGCAAACTTCAACATCACTTTGTCCGGTAAGTTTTCTCACCGCTTCAACAATCGTCTGTTGCACAGTTGTCACACCATCCTGACTTTGCCAGCCGCAGAATGCCCGTCCGTCATAGGATACAAGTATTCCTATACGTCTTCTTCCTTCGGATGCATCAAAATTTTCAGGACGTTTCCAGTCACACCTTGCCAATATCTTCCTCCGTTTCAAGAACAACAAATGCAGTTGCAAGAGGCGCTTCATGTGTTATTGACAGATGAATTCTGCACTTAGGGGCTCTCTCTGCGGTTTTACCGCTGAGTTTTACAAACGGACAACCGGCATTGTCCTTCACTACACATATTTCCGAAAGAACGATATCCTCTGCAAATCCGAGTCCCCTTGCCTTTGCGTAAGCTTCTTTTACTGCAAAACGTGAAGCAAGAAACTGTGCTCTGATTTCCGGGTGTGCATCTTTCAGGGAAAAGTACTCCTGAACCTCCTGCGGGGCAAAAAAGCGCCTTACTGCGGCATCCGAGAGTTTTCCGGCTCTTTCTATGGAAACTGAATCAACACCTATTCCTAAAATCATCACTTAACTTCAAAAAACACCTTAACATACTCCGGTTCGGTAGTGAATGAAACCGGCGTCAGATTAAGATAGTCCAAAAGTTCCGTGTAATTTATATCAACCGGAACAGCCGCTACACCTTCCCTGTTTATCCCTGAAAAATCGGCAGACAGTGATATTTTACTCACATCAACCATATATATTTCCTTCTCAGAACCCGTAAGAACAAGCTGAACCTTCTCCGGAACTATACTTGTTGCCCTGAACCCTTGCGGCATAATCACATCAAGAGGAAAATCCACCACTCTCTTCTCCTGAACGGAATATGCAAACATAAAAAAAAGAAAAACAGCAAAAAGAAGACTCAGTACCTTTGCCTGCCAGTTTTTGAAAAACTTTTTTTCATTTTTTT
This sequence comes from Sphaerochaetaceae bacterium, assembly GCA_024405065.1. Classification (GTDB taxonomy): domain Bacteria; phylum Spirochaetota; class Spirochaetia; order Sphaerochaetales; family Sphaerochaetaceae; genus JAKSPF01. Next base: position 4,158 of record JAKSPF010000070.1, read on the forward strand.
GTCTCATTTGTATCCTCCGGAGAAACAGGCTGGACATCAAGTTTACTGAAAAGAGCAAGCAATGTATCCCTCACAACCTGAGGTTCAAGCTGATAATAAAGATTGCCGTTGTAAGCCATGGAAATTGCAGACGTTTCCTCTGAGACAACAATCACAACAGCATCGGATTCATCTGCCATACCGAGTGCCGCACGGTGTCTCGTTCCGAAAGACTGCTTTATATCTGTCTGTCCGGAAAGCGGCAGATAACAACCGGCGGCAACGATTTTTGATCCCTCAATCACCATTGCACCGTCATGCAACGCCGTATCAAAGGCAAACACTGTCTCTATCAGAGAAGTTGAAATATCGGCATCAAGTCTTGTACCGCTGTCAACTATGTTCCTGATTGAAACCTGTCTGGGAAAAACAATCAGCGCACCGCGTTTTAACTTGGAAAGCCGCTGACATGCTTCTATCACATTATCAACATCACCTGCCGATGTCTGAAATTTACCGATTCTGAAGAGCCTGTTGTGTTTTGACAAACCGGGAGTAAACGCACGCCTCAGTTCAGGTTGATAAAGAATGCACATGATTACTACAAGCGGTACGGCAAGAATTCTCAAAATTTCTCCGAGTACATCCAGTTTCAGAACCTTACACAAAAAAAAGAGGATAACAAATCCGAAGAAACCTCTTATTATCTCCACCGCTTTACTTTGAGCGGAAACGATATAAACACGGTACAGAAAAACGGCAATAATCAGAATCTGAACCACAACTCTGACATAGGTCAATACCATCATCAATCTCCCTTTCAATCAGTGATTATAAATCAAAATTGCTCTACAGAGGAAGTTCAGTTGTTTCCGCTCCCTGCAAAAAGTTTTCCGCTACGGACGACGAAGAACAGACACTCACTTTGATACACCTCTTTCTGATTGCTTCAGAAAGTACCGATGCTGCATTCCTTATGTCAGAAGCCGAAACCTTCAGCATTTCCGTACGCCGTTCAAGATACAGTGCATCTGACAGACCGAGCAGGTCTCTCCTGTATATCTCGGCACACCTCAACTGAGGAGAAAGAGGTTTGAGTTCCCGTCCGAGTACGGTGACAATCGCGTACTCTATTTCGGCATCACTTATCACAGTCTCAAGAGACTTTTCAAACAACTCAAATGTCTCACGTATTTTCGGATCACGGTAAGTTGACATGAAGAATATTGATTCCTGAAGATTAAGGTGACTTTCCACTCCATACGCACCGTTACGTCCCCTTATGTTGTCCCACAGAAATCCGGAACCGAGCAGTGAACCGAGCAGCATGAAACTTACCCTTTCATGTTCATTGCGGATCTCAACAGGTACTGCAGAAACATTATAAGCCGGACCGGAAGACACGGTAAGAAAATTTATATCGGACAGACGCCTTACATACATCTTTTCAGGTACGGTCAATACTGCCTTTTGTGCACGACAAACTTTGTTCAGAGTCCTTACAAACCTTGCAAGATGCTGTCTTAGTTCGTCCGTAAAATCACTGTCACATCCGGCATAAATTCTCATGTTTGAGACTGAAAACAGCTTGGAATGTATATTTGTAAGGATTCCTGACAAATCTTCATAATTGTTTGCATAGAAATCTTTTATCTTTCTAATTGCAAACCAACATCCTGTTCCTTTGAAATAATCATTGTCCAACATGGAAGGAGACAGAACCGAACCCGCATAAAGGCTCGCATAGGAGCTTGCGGAATCAAGATAATTGCTGTCAAACTCAGTCAGCATATCCGTAATTGCCGTCTGTATTCTTTCAGCGGAAGTGAGTATACACCCACCGAGAAGCTCGGCAATCACATCAAGAGCCTGAGGAACATCACGGTCAAGCATCTTGGTTCTTACAGACACTTCACCGACACGGTTTCCGATAACATCTGCGGAAGCGGAAATTGACATTGTAAAACTTCCGGTAAAGAAATTTATCATGTTGCTGATCTGTGTATAGTCGTGTTTTTCAGTACCGCACATCTGCATCAATCTCACCAGCAAGGCGGCAAAAGGCTTCTCTTCATCCTCAAGAACCGAAGTTCCGAATGACAGATTGAGATAGGAAATTCCCCTTGTGAAAAGCTCAGTCAGAACCGTCCTGCATCCTTCAATTTCCGAGGGCATTGCATCAAAAGACGGGATATTCTCCGGTATGTCACTTACCCGTATGCGCGGTATACAGGACAGAGCTTCAGGGCTGTCATCCTCCGCTGCAAATCGTTCATATTCCACAAGCTGCTTTTTGTATTCTGCTCTGTTGCCGGATTCCGTTTTCTTCCTGAGAAGCGCAGACAGACAAGCCTTTGTTTTTTCTTCGTAACCGGTATCCGTAGTAACAGTCAGAAGACATCTTCGGGAATTATCCAAAAGGTTCCTCTGTATCCATTTTTCAAAATATCTTCCCTCACAAAGACCTTGTTTAAGTTTTTCCAGATGACCGGAATCATCACATCCCTGTTCCGGAGAAAGTCCACGCATCCATGTACGTACCGCTTTAAGGCAGGTCTTCAATCCGTAGGGTACACTGTCTCCGGGAATTTCCTGTATCTGGAAC
>JAKSPF010000071.1 GCA_024405065.1 Sphaerochaetaceae bacterium
ATTTTTGTGCTATACCTTTTAAGTTGCGAGGTTGGATATGAATTGTACCGCTTTGTATTCTGCATCCGTTGACTGTCTGAAGGACAAATCTCTTTATTTGCATGCCTACGATATTGTTTCCGACAGCAGAAAAAAAGGCCGATGCTTTTTATTTTGAAAAAGATAAGTTTCTTTCACTCGGTGCGGAAATCCTGTTGAGACGTGCTCTTCACCACGAAGGCGGATACTGCATTTGTCTGTGCTGCGAAAAAGATCCTTCTCAGGTTCCGCTTGTAATAACGGAACTTTTTGCCTGAATTGAGAGTTTCCTGTTCAAACCTGTCATTTCAAAAATGCTCATTACATCTGTGCTGACATTGATTACAGAAAATGACGCATTCAAAGTACCTGCCGTACGGTGTGCCGAAACAACCTGTCGTACTCCTGCAGAAGACATATATTCCAACCCGTCAAAATCCAAAACAAGTTCCTTTGCTTCCGTTATACCGTCTATCACGGTACCGAGTTCGGGAGCACTTTTGTTGTCAAGCCAACCCTCAACCTTCAGAACAACCTTTCCGTTTTCACTGTTTTCGGTAACTGTCATCATTTATCCTCCATCATATATTTTGTAATTGTAAGAATATTCTTTCCTTCTTTGTTCTCGTAAGTCACAGAATCCGCAATCGTGAATGCAATCAATTTTCCTAAACCGCCTATCTGTTTGTCCGGATCATAATCACCGGCATCTATGACTTCTTTTGTCGGATCATAAGGAACTCCCTCATCCTCAAACCTCATCATTATCCTGTCATAATGTTCAAAAGTAAAGCATACTTTCTTACTGTGTTTTTCTTCTTCAGAAAATGCATAAGAACAGATATTGGTGAAAATTTCCTCAGCTGCAACACAAAGAGAAAGTTGCAGTGTTCTCGGAAGGGAAGCTCCCAGAATAAGTTCTTTAATCCTGTCAAATTCATCAGGTATCGGTAAAAGTTCAAGTACGGTATGTTTTTTTACCGTAAAGGCAAGCATTGTGATGTCATCACTCTGTTCTGCCTCACCGGTAAAGTCGGTTACGTTTTGATAAACATACTTCACAAGATTTTCTTCGTGCGTGGCTCTGAATCCGTTAAGAACATTTTCCAAACGCTTTTCTCCGAACATTTTGTTTGATGTGTCGGTTGCCTCATTCACGCCGTCCGTATAAAGAAAAAGTGTTTCTCCCGTATCAAGGTGAGTTTCTTCCTGAAAATATTTCTCGTTTTTGAACAGACCGAGCAGCAGATTACGTGCACCATTAAGACGTTCCGGTTTTTCCCGCAGGATATACGGTACATTATGTCCGGCATTGGCATAGGTAAACAAACCGCTGTTCTTATCAAAAACACCCACAAAAATCGTAACAAACATCATGTAAGGATTTCGTTCCGAAATGGCATCATTGACTTTTTCAAGAATTTCCGCAGGACTGAAACCCATGGTTGCAAACTGCCTTATCAAAACCAGAGTCACCGCCATGGAGAATGATGCGGACAACCCTTTACCCGATACATCCCCGACGGTCAGAAGAAGTCTGCCGTTTCCCAAATCAAGATAATCATAAAGATCGCCTCCGACGTCTTTTGCAGGAGTCATTTTTGCTGCAATTTCATATTCTCCGGTACTGGATCGCGGAGAAGCAAGAAATCCCTGCTGAATTCGTGAAGCAATGGAAAGTTCGGTTTTTCTGCGCTCTTCATTTCCGGTAAGACGGTTGATATCGTGCATATATTTGTCAATGTCGTCTGACATTTTATTGAACGAAGAAGCAATAAGGGCAAACTCATCTTCTCCGCTGTCATCAAGTTTCACGTTTGAGCGTTTTCCGTCTGTTATGAAAGCAGTCATTGAGTAAGCAAGTTTTTTTACCGGCTTGAATATACTGTTGCGTATAAGATAATAAATGACACCCGCCATAAGCAAAGTCAAAATCATGATAGCAAGTACAACAGGAAAATACTCATCTGCGATTTTGTTTTCTATACCTTCCTCGCTGATTCCAGAACCCGCTATTATGATGTTGCCGAAACCGTCATCCTGAATGCAGACCATACATTCATAGGCAGGATAGAAACGGTTTATTTTCTGTTTCTGATTTGAAACATCGGATCTGATTTCTGTTAACAACCGTTCCTCCTTCGTCGGGACATGATTTATAACCGCTCCGGCTATTCCGTTTGCAGGTCTGTATTCAATTATTTTCCCGAAAGCATCCGGATTCCCTGCGAGTAAATCCTCACTACCGTTTTTTTGTGCAAAACCTAAAAAATCAATCTGATTTACTGCCTGTTTCCGAATTGAATAGACATAGACATAATCAATCGGGTACCACTTACATATATAAGCGCAACATTTGTCAATTTCTTCTCTCAGACCGATATCAATGGGTATGTGCCTTTCTATTGCCTCATCCCAGATTGTATCAAGCAGACTCCACGTCAGCGATATATTGTAGCTCATTGTTTTCTCAATGAGTATTTTTGATACCACCTGATACGAGCCTGCAATCAGTATAACCATAACTGCGGAAATCAGAATTATAAGTTTGAATGTAAGTTTTCCCGCAATTGTTTTTTTCATAATCAGTCCTCGTCCTGTTCAAAGTAATCCATGGTCAAAAGACTTTTCATTGCACGTTCTAAATATTCATCCGTAGGTAACGGCCATGAAAAACCGAGCCGGTACAGAATGTTTGCGGTGAATTTGTTGTCGGTTTCAACACCGTGAATATCAGGACGGTCATTGGTCATCAAACCCTGAAGTTGGGAATTGACACGTGAATCTCCGAGCATTCTGTGATAATCGGCGTAGTATTCTTCATCCGGTACCGGCGTTATTTTTATTCCGCAACGGTTAGCAACGGCAATAAGTTGCCATTCGTCAAAAATGAATCTGCTGTCAGCATTGAATGCGGTAAACATATCATTTGTTCCTGCAAGAAGAACCAGAGCCTTTGCAGTCATATCAATGGGAGAAAAACTCATATTATCCGTAGCATGGCTTATGGGTGATTTACCGATTGTTGCAAAACCGCGTAAGGCATTCAGAAAAGCATTGGTATTGAAATTGATCTGGAATTCACCGTCACTGTGTCTTCCCATGAGGTTTCCTACCCTGATTATTTTACCACGCATTCCGTTTTTTATCGCTTCAAGCATTTTGAGTTCGGCATGATACTTGGAAATACCGTACTTGTTGCCCATGTCATCTATTACGAACAGCTTGTTTTCATAGGCTTTTATCCTGCGTTTCCATGTTTCCTCATTATGAGCGCCGGCTACCGAAATAGTTGAAACCTGAATCATCTTGGCATTTCGTGAAACAGCCACCTTAATCATGTTTTCCACACCATGTACGTTGATTCGTTCAAGAATATCATCTGAAGCATAATGTTTTACGCATGCCGCACAGTTGATGACGGTATCAAAACTGACATCTTTCAACATTTCGGGCAGACCGCTGTCCGTGATGTCGGCTTCAATTACGGTGATTCTGTTTGAAAGGGCATCTTCAAAAACATCATCAAAGTAATACATCAGCATACTTTTAAGTCTTTTCAGAGGAGAGGCAAAACTTCCCTTTCTCACAAGACATATTATTTTGCCTTCATCGGCATCAATGAGTTCTTTCAGCACATGTATCCCGAGGAATCCCACGGCACCGGTTAAAAGAACGTCACCGAGACTTTCTCTCTTCACCTGACCGGCATATTCAAGAGTGTTGTATTTCAATTGTTCCGGATAATCCGAACGGATTTCAGAATCATCCTGTACGGCAGTGCGCTCTGTAGAAATACTGCGTCCCTGATTTTCAATAAAATCGGCTAAAAGTTCCGGTGTTGGATTGTCAAAGACATCCTGATATTCAACCTTGATACCTTTTGCCATCAGTTGCATTGTGACCTTTGATGCGGAAAGTGAAGTACCTCCCATTTCAAAGAAATTGTCGTCTGCGTAGTATTCTTTCAATGAAAGAACCGAAGCAAACAGCTCACAAAGTTCCTGCTCGGTTGATTTTTTCGGAACTTTTCTTGAAGTTTTCTTTCTTTTATGTTCCACTTCGGGAAGTTCTTTTTTATTTATTTTTCCGCTTGCGGTGAGAGGCATGGATTCAAGTTGCATAATCACATCAGGAACCATGTAATATGTAAGGTGTGCTTTCAGATAAGCATTCAGCATTTCAGTGTCAATGCTGTGGCCTGCAGTAAAGAAACCCACAAGAAAATCTTCCGACCCGTTGTTTCTCACAATTACCTTGCTTTGAGAGATGTCATCAAATGCATTGATACATTTCTCAATTTCATCAAGTTCCACACGGAATCCTCTGAGTTTCACCTGATTGTCACGTCTGCCGAAAAACTCAATTTCACCGCTTGAATTGAGTCTTACCATATCACCGGAATGATAGGCAGGACGACCTCTGAACGTGAAAAACGATTCCTTTGTCTTTTCCGGAAGATTTATATAGCCTCTGCCTACAAGTTCACCGCAAATAATGAGTTCTCCGCATGCATACGGCGGAAGTACATTTCCGAATTTGTCCATTACATAAACCTGTGTATTGTTTACAGGACCGCCTATGGTGATGTTTTCCGGATTTTCAATCTTCTTTGCGCAACAGGTGACAGTGCATTCAGTGGGACCGTAACCGTTGATGACGGTTATATCGGGAGACAGTTCTTTCAGTGTTTCGTACAGACCGGACGGGAATGCTTCCGCACCTACAATAATGCTTTTGATGTTTGCCATTGCAGGTCTGAATTCATTTATGCTCAAAAGATTTGTAAGAAGGGACGGTGTAACCAGCATAACCTGTGCATTGTTGTCGGTAATTACTTTTGCAAGCAACGCAGGATTATGGATTTCACGTTCAGTAGCAATACAAACAGTTTTTCCGTTCAGAAGCAAAACGGTGTGGTCATAAACCGATGCGTCAAAAGAAACGGAACTCAAAGCAAGAGCCGTCTGTCCGCTGTCTTCACCATGATAATAACGATAAACCGAACCTTCAGGCTGTGCAAGATTTGCAAGATTATGATGCTCAATCATCACGCCTTTGGGATTTCCGGTTGAACCGGAAGTATAGATACAATAGGCAAGGCTGTCGGCGGGAATATCAATGTCCGGATTTTCTTCATTGCCGTCAGCAGAGAGACTTTCAACCGTAACCGCGTAATAAGGTTTGTCTTTACCGAAAAGTTCAGTCCTTGAAGCCAAAATCGCTTCGTTTGTAATTACAATCGGACTTGCGGCATCACGCAGACAGTATTCCAGTCTGTCGTCTGGATAATCGGGCAGAAGTCCTAAGAAAGCACCTCCTGCTTTCAGAATTGCAAGTTCCGATATGGACAGCATCTCTGTTCTGGGAAGCAGCATTCCGACCACAGTATCTTTTTTTACACCGCGTGCAATGAGTTTGTGAGCAATACGGTTGGCTTTGACATTCAGAGCCCTGTATGTCAGTTTTCTGTCTTCACATATTACGGCAATTCTGTCCGGTACATTTTTTGCAAAACGTTCAAACAGACGGTTCACCGGAATATTTTCAAAAGGATTGGCGGTATCGTTGATTTTTGACAGAATTGCCTCCGTTTTTTCTGAAACGGTTGTTATGAAAGGAGTCTTTTCTTTTTCCGTAAAACCTTTCAGAACCATGTCAAACATATCCATGAAACTTTCAATAAACGCTTTGTTGTAATATTCAAGACGGTAATCGGTAACCAATCTGTATTGTCCGTTCTGAAAATATACGTTGAGAACCAGCGGAGCCTTTGCAGGCAGAAGCCCGATTGTAACCGGCTGTGCCGGTTCGCCCGCAAGAGAGCTGAAGGTGAATTCATCACCCTGATAGGCAAAAATTATGTCAGCTTTTATGCCGTATGAAGCAGAAATTTCAGCAAATGAAAAAATATCGTTTGACATACTGTTCATAAGCTGCTCCTGCGTTTCACGAATCATGTCCTTGATGATGAGGTTACCCTCCGTGTGAACCATAACGGGCAGAGTCTTCACAAGCATTGATACCGTTCTCAAGAGTCTTGAATCATTTCTTCCGTTATAAATTGTTGTAAAGACCGTATCTTCAAAATTACCGAAACGGCTCAAAGTATAACCGAATACCGTATTGAAGAAGGCATTCGGGGTCAACTTGTTCCGATTGCAGTAAGAATTCACTTTTTCCGGTGAAATTTCCGAAATACGTACAAGCGAAGCGGAACCGTCAGCACCGGTATCCCGCGCTTTAGGCGGCAGACAGGAACTTTCACAGCCGGTAAAGACACTGTCATAGTATGATTTTGCTTCTCCGTAGCGTTCTGAAGAACGCAGATTTTCCTCTTCAATTGCAGCCTCAAAACCTGAGAACTTCTCTTTTTCAACGGGTAAACCGGCATAGGCTCTGTCAATATCAGCCAACAGAATGTTTTCCGATGTTCCGTCCGAAATGATGTGATGAAAATCCATCATAAAATATTGACCGTCTTCCGTTTCGTAGAGTGTTATGCGGTAAAGCGGTCCGTTCAATAATTCAAAGGGTTTTACAAGGTTTGCTCTTTCGGGCAGTTTCTCACTCCTGACAAGACTGACCTTTACTTCTGCATCATCATTCCTGCGCGCCCTTATGTTGCCTTCCTTATCTGCAAACAACGTTGCTTTTACGTAAGGGTGT
>JAKSPF010000072.1 GCA_024405065.1 Sphaerochaetaceae bacterium
CTTTTCTCTATTGTTCCGTCATCAGGAACTATCACCGAACGTTTTACTTCATATCCCAGAGAATTGAGGTGAGAAGCAAGAAAAGGAGTGTGTTTGTCCGATATTATTCCCCGTGTGAGCTCCGTTCCTATCACATAAAGTGAAACAGTCTTCATTCCTTCTTTTCCTTTTTACACTTGTTGATTCCTACGGATAATGCGGCGGCAACAAGACCTGCAAGCGCAATGTACACGCAGATTTCTGCCGTGACGTCCGATACTTTTGTGTATATTGTCGTGCCGTATGTTTCAGTAGTGAAAACCGGAACATCCCATGTTTTCCACCCCATTGTGAAAGGCTCCATTTCTCCGGCAACCTTACCGTCAGGGGTAATCAGACAGGTGATTCCGCTGTTTGTTCCGCGAAGAACCGTCTTCCTTGTTTCAACCGCACGGAATACAGCCATTGCACTGTGCTGACGCTCTGCGGCAACGCTTCCGCTCCACGAGTCATTTGTCATATTCACAAGAAGATCCGCTCCGCATCTGACAAAACCGGCACAGAGGTATCCGAAGATGTCTTCAAAACATATCGGTGTTGAAAAGCGCAGACCGTCAGACAATGTGAATACGGTTGATTCCTTACCTTCTTTCCACCAGTGATAGTCGTGGTCTTTGAGAAATCTGTACATGTGAGGGAGCTGTTTTTCGTACGGGAAATGCTCGGTGAACGGAACAAGGTGCTGTTTGAGGTAAATGTCACTTATTCCGCCGTTTTCAAAGAGAATGACGGAATTGTAATCATCTTTGTTCCAGTCACCGTTTTCATCATAGGGCGGAAGTGAAGCATCATGTATTTCACCGGACGGGTTGCCTGTAAGAAGCGGTGTACCGAGACCTGTGGCAAAATCTACAAACTCGTCAACAAGAACCTGTATCTTTCTGAGGTAATCAAAGGAAGCGCCGCTGTCAGTGCCTGTGTACGGATATTTTGTATACCAGTTCACGGAAGGGACAAACGCCGTTTCAGACCACACAATCATATCGGGTTTTTCAGAAAGGGACTGAAGACTCATTCTCTGGAGGTTATGAAAGTTTTTTTCATAGGTTGCATAACCGCCTGCCCATGAATCGGCATTGTGCTGAACCGTGGCGATTTTTACGGTTCTGTCCGGTTTTGCATCACTCCACTTTGCAAGGCTTACAATTCCGAACACTATCTGAAAAACAACCAGTGCCGCATAAACGTAAAGTGAAATCCGGTTCTTCCGTATGAATTCCCGGAACGGTTTTTCAGTAACGGTGCCGGTTCGCCATAAATCACCGAGCCATCTGCCGACAAGAGCCTGCGGGAAAATTATCAGGAAATTCAATCCCCATATTCCGCAGATTGATGCTATCTGTATCAGGAGTCTGTAGTTTGCAAATGCATAGGCTACTGTACCGTAAGGGTATCCGGCGAACCAGCTCTGTGAAAGATATGAGTACGCTACCCAGATAAACGACTGAAGGATATGACTGTATTTTCCGCTGACCCACTCGGATGCGCTTTTTAGGGAAAGGAAGAGGAAAACCATCTCGGTTCCCTTTATTATCTGCACTATGAGATTTGCCAGCGGATGAAAGGCGGAAAGCCAGTAATTGAATATTCTGTAATAAACAAATCCGTATAGAAAACCGTAAAAACCGGCAGCGGTCCACGTTGTGTTTTTTATGACGGCAAATACCGGTATCAGTGCAATGACAGCAAGAAAGCCCAAGCCGTTTTTACTGAGAAAGCTCGGGAAAGCCATTGAAAGAACAAATGCAGATGTCAACAACAGAACAACCTCAGAACATAGTGTCCTGAGGCTGCGCCTACGCTGTGAAACGCCGTTTCTGTTTTCTGCAAATAGCCAAGTCTGTTTCAACCTGTTTATTTCCTCAAATCCCAGATCTGTTCTTTGAGTTCCTTTCCGGGTCTGAATACGGCAACTCCGTGTGCACCTACGGAAACAATCTCACCGGTCTTGGGATTTCTTGCCTTTGCCCTGCCTTTGCGTGTTTTTACTTCAAAGGTTCCGAAGCCTCTCAACTCTATGACCTCTTCACGCAAAAGTGCTTCTTTGATTTCATCAAAAACCGCATCTATGACGCTGTGAATGTCAGGTCTGCCGAGGTTCAGCCTGTCATGTATGCTTTCTATGATTTCTGCCTTTGTAAGTTTTGTCTTGTTCATGCGACTTATCTCCAAAAGTCTGTTCAAGCCATCTTGTTGAACTTCAGGGTAATTCTTGATTTCTTTCTTGATGCAGTATTGCTGTGGACAACACCGTTACTCACAGCAGTATCAAGAAGTTTACAGCTGAGCTTGAGTGCAGCCTCTGCGGCAGCCTTGTCTCCTGCGGCAACAGCAGCATCAAAATTCTTGATTGCAGTACGCATTGTGCTCTTTGACTCACGGTTGTGAAGTCTTCTTTCCTTTGCCTGACGATTTCTCTTCTGTGCAGAACGATTCACTTCAATTCCTCCGATATCGTTGAAGATATCTAAACAGTATAAATATTTATGTGCTTAACGGCACGATTGTTAAAAATATCACAGACAAAAAAACAGGTCAACAGAGAAAAATCAGCCGTCTATGAAATCCTGCTGAAATTCTCTGGAAACTTCCCATCTGTTGTTTCTGTCCGACCAGAAAATCTGTTCTCTGGGTACACTTACGGTATTTCCTTCAGATCCTGTTGCAGTGACTTTCTTTGACAGAATATTCACTTCTTCCACTCTGAAAAGCTCGTCTCCTATCTTGAGTCTTGTTCCCTCTGCCGGATAGGCACGTTTTTCTTCACAGTAAAAATCATACTCATAACTCAAACAGCACAGAAGTCTGCCGCAAGGACCTGATATCTTCATTGAGTTCAGTGAGAGATTCTGTTCCTTTGCCATTTTGATTGTGACAGGGTCAAGTTTGTCGGATACTGCATGGCAGCAGAAATCTCTTCCGCAGATTGCAAGTCCTCCAAGTACACGTGATTCATCTCTCACACCTATCTGTCTGAGTTCTATCCTCATTCTGAATACCGATACAAGATCTTTCACCAGCTCTCTGAAGTCCACTCTGTCATCTGCGGTGAAGAAGAAAAGTACTTTGGGCTCACAGAGGAGAAAATGTGCCGCAACAAGTTTCATTTCAAGTCCGTGACGTGATATTTTCTCCCGACACAGTGATATTGCTTCTTTTTCTTTGTCTTTGTTTTCCTTAAAACGCCTTATATCGTCCGGTGTTGCCCTGCCCTTTATCCACATAACATCACCGTCAACTATGCTCATACCCGGAGCCTTGTACATTTTGTCCCAACAGGAAGACTCATCGTCTGCGGTCTGTTTTTCTGACGGTATGCCTTTGACTTCTTTCATTTCAAAGGTCGGTAAGTCACCCAGAGTTTCCGGTTCTCCGCAGGCTGCAGGTGCATCTTCAACAGGTTTGACAGGTCCGAAGTGACAGGCACCCCTTACACACGGGCAACCTGCCTGATATGAAGATTCAATATCATTTGCAGAACCTACTACAATTCCCATGTCCAGACCGTACCTTGTAGGTGCTATCACATAGGTTCCGGGATAGAAAACACTTTCACTTGCGCAGACCGTCATTTCATTGCTGCTCGGTGTCTTCACAAGGTAGATATATGCTTTTGCAGATTTGTTATCTCTCTTCTCCATAAGTAACTTTAGAAGTTATCATTTAGTTGCGACATAGTCAATTGTTGCAATATAATGGTGGGCATGACAGACAGAACAGTTCATGATGAAATTGATACAGAACCCTTTGTGCCGTTTGATATTCCGTCAATTGCGGCAAAATACAATCCGAAACTGGCAAAAAGGATTCCTAAGTTTCTTTACAGAAAACTTGAAAAAATTCTCTGCATCAAGCAGTTGAATGACGGTCTTATACCCGGCTGCAAGGGTGACGGACAGTTTTACCTTGACTACATTGTGAATTACATCGGGTTCAAAATGGAGTTTCAGGGTCCCGGTGTGAGTGAACTTGAAAAACTGAAGGGGCAGTCCGTTATGTTTGTATCAAATCACCCTTTCGGCGGACCTGAGGGACTCGGACTGTTCAGGTGGATTTATCCTAAATTTCCGGAAGCCAGACTTCTGACACAGTCAATGCTTGGAGCAATACCCACAATGAAGAAGTTTTCCGTGTTCAACGGGCGTGATGTTTCAACGCTGAACAAGGCGGTTGAGGAGAACCGCTCACTTCTTTTTTTCCCTGCGGGTTACTGTTCAAGGTACCTGAGTTTCGGTGATGTTTTTGACTACGAGTGGAAGCCGTCCTTTGTGAAAATTGCAAAAAGAAACAGACAGCCGATTGTGGTTTTCTTCATAGAGGGGCATGTTTCAAAGAGAACTCTTAATTGGACACGGATAAGAAAGTTTTTTCACATCAAGACTTCTTTTGAGACCATCTATCTTGTTGATGAGATGTTCAAAATGAAGGGTCAGACTCTTAAAGTGATTGTCTCAAAGCCGATAATGCCGGAAACCTTTGATGATGAAAACATAAACAAGCATGATTGGGCGCAGAGATTGAGACAGTACTGTTATGAGCTGAAAACAAATCCGGATGCGGAATTTGACCCGTCAAAACCGGCAACTCTGCCTCTTACTTGAAGGGCTTCTCTGTACTGTGACACCGTGTTGCAGGAAGTAACCTTCTGTCTGATTTTTGAACCGTTGGGGATGCCTTTGAAATAAGCACAGGCATGTTTTCGCATTTCCCTGCACGCAACATCTTCACCGAACACCTGAGCCATCTTCACAAGCTGTGTCATCATTGTTTCAGCAATCAGTGATACCGGAGGTGTTACTGCTTCCCGTCCCTCACTCAGTGCCTTTATCTGCTCAAAAACAAAAGGATTACCGATTGCTCCCCGTGCAAATGCAACTGCATCAACTCCGGTCTGCTCCAACATTCTGATTCCGTCTGCAGCACTGAAAAGATCGCCCGAACCTATTATGACTTTTTCAGGAAAATGCGCCTTGAGGTCATACAGGTATTCCCAATGTGCATAGGGCATATAGAGCTGTGACTTTGTTCTTGCGTGCATACACACCGCACTTGCTCCACATGAAAATGCAGCATCCGCAGTCTTCAGGTAGTTGAGATTATCACAGTCCCACCCTGCCCTTATCTTCACGGTGACGGGCAGACCGGTTGAAGTGACAAGCACCTTCACAATCTTCCCAATTTCCTCCGGCTTACTGAGAAGTGCACTTCCTGCACCTGTCTTCGTTACTTTCGGAACAGGACAGCCGCAGTTGAAATCAATCAGGGACGGGCTGTATTTCATCACCCCGTCAACAGAGCGGATCACCGTGTCGGAATCGGGGGCAAAAAGCTGGACAGCAAGGTTCTTTTCCCCGTCAGCCCTTTCCATAAGGGCAACCGTTTTGACACTTTCACGGAACACTCCTTCACAGCTTACCATTTCAGTGTAGGCAAGTGCGGCACCCTTTGAAAGACAGAGTCCTCTGAAAACCCTATCTGTATATCCTGCAAGCGGAGCAAGAAACACATTGCTCTCAAGATGAAGGCTTCCCAAAGAGACAGGATGTACGGAATTCATTTAAGCTTCTTCCGGCAGATGAAACGCTTTGAGACTGTTTTTGTAAAGAATTTCAGTCATTTCTTCTTCATCAATTCCTTTCAGAAGAGAAATCACCTTTGCCGTTTCAGGCAAGTACTCCGGCTTGTTGCGCCTCTTTGAATATCTTGCCGGAACCATGAACGGTGCTTCACTTTCTATGAGAATCCTCTCAGGAGGAAGTTTCATCACGGTATCTGTGAGTTTTCTGATATTTCTGTATGTAATGTTTCCGGCAAAAGAAAAATACACCGGAAGATCAAGTGCCTGTTTTGCAAAGTTCCAATCCTCCGAGTAGCAGTGAAAAACAGCCCCTTTGTCCGGAATTTTTGTTTTGAGAATATCAAGTATGTCTGCCCCTGCCTCTCTGTTGTGAATAATTACAGGCAAGTCTGTCTTTCTGGCAATTTCCAGATGTTTTATGAACAGTTCAACCTGAGTTGCTTTGGGTGCAAAATTCTTCACATAATCAAGACCGGTCTCTCCGATTGCCACAACTCTTGACAGTTTTACAAGTTCAGGAATCTTTGTTTCCCACCCAATGAGCTGATTTCCGCTTTCAGACGGTGAGACACCCACCGCATGGTAAACCTCACGCGCACTTCTGAGGTTACTGTAAATCTTGTCAAAGTCAGTCAGACTGTTGCATATTGAAATTATGTGCTTTACTCCTGCTCTTTTTGCATACTGCACGGCAAGAAGCTGTTCCAACTGATCATCATGAATAAGTCCCACATGACAGTGGGTATCAAAATAACGCATTCAATTTTCCTCTCTGTACGATGAGCAACTTCACAAGGTAGGATTTTTATTGCCCATCGTTTACAAACTAAACCAGATTGCCGATTATTGCAACTTTTTTTTATTTTGAGCCAATTTCAAAATTCCATTCATGAATTCTGAACTTGCCTTTCCGGCAAAAAACACATTTTTGCTAACTTCATTATAGTGCAATGTCAAGGATACAATAAACGGCTTTGCCGTCCTTGACATTGCAGTTTTATGGTTGTAACTATTGT
>JAKSPF010000073.1 GCA_024405065.1 Sphaerochaetaceae bacterium
ACCGCTGACCCCCACCTTACCGAGGTGGTGCTCTACCGACTGAGCTACAAGGGCAGACATCGGCGTAGAAATGCGCAACAGACAAAATATCAAATATTTTGCAATCGTGTCAACAACATAACCTGATATTGAGAGATATTTCCAATATAGGTCCAACATATTCTACGGATGTACAAACGCTGCTCTTCTATCTTCAAAGCTTTGTAACCGATAATGTACAAAGTACCATAAATATGTTAAAAAAGACAGATGAATTGTTTAGAGTATTGAGCAACTTTTTTTAAGGGGAAGAGTATGACTGAAAAAACCGCAAAACAGGAATCAGTAAGATTTTCACACACGGCATCTGCAATAGAGAGAGACTTTGCCGAACATTTAAGATATGACGCTGATGCAGATGTTTTCCATACAACGCAAGAAGGACGCTATGAAGCACTTGCCCAAACCATAAGAGACAGGATTGTCCAACAGTGGAATACATCAAGAAAAACCCAGAGAGCAAACAAGGTCAAAAGGGTATATTACCTGTCACTTGAGTTTCTCATGGGTCGTGCTATGACCAACAACATAAACAATATGGAAATTATGGGAGAAGTTGAAAAAGCCCTCAAAGAACTCGGATACACCTATGAGGAGCTTGCGGACGTTGAACCGGATGCAGGTCTCGGAAACGGAGGATTGGGCAGGCTTGCCGCCTGTTTTCTTGACTCAATGGCAACAATGGACATTCCTTCTTACGGATACGGTATAAGATACAACTACGGGATATTCAAACAGCTTATCTCAAACGGTTTTCAGTTTGAGCAACCGGATAACTGGCTGAGAAACGGCAATCCTTGGGAAATCCCGAGATCTGACGTAAGGTTCAGGGTGAATTTCGGCGGAGAAGTGAAGGTTATACGTGAAAAAGGCAGAGACTGTTACAAGTGGGTAAATACGGAGCAGGTAATCGGTACGGCTTACGATATGCCGATTATAGGATACGGCGGCAAGACAGTGAACACTTTGAGACTCTGGAGTGCAGGTCCTGTTGAAGACTTCAACTTTCAGGATTTCAATCACGGAGACTACACTCAGGCAGTAAGAGACAAAGTTCTTGCGGAAAACATATCTCAGGTGCTTTACCCGAATGACACACAATATATGGGAAAAGTCCTCAGACTGAAACAGCAGTACTTCTTTGTTGCCTGCTCAATAGCAGACATACTGAAACGGTTCAGACGTGAAAAGCAGGATTGGAATCGCTTACCTGATTTTGCCGCAATCCAGATGAATGACACACACCCTTCCATAGCCGTTGCAGAACTTATGAGAATCCTTGTTGATGATGAAAATCTTGATTGGGACAACGCTTGGGACATCACGGTGAAGACACTGGGATACACAAACCATACCCTCATGCCTGAAGCTCTTGAAAAATGGCCTCTGCCTATGATGCAGGAAATTCTGCCGCGTCACGTTCAGATAATCTTTGAAATAAACAGAAGATTTCTGCAGCATGCAGTAACCTGTTTTTCTCAGGAAACGATGCTTGATGCCATAAGAAAGATAAGCATAATAGAAGAAACAGAACCTAAAAACATCAGAATGGCAAACCTTGCAATAATAGGAAGCCATGCGGTAAACGGAGTTGCCAAACTTCACTCAGACCTCCTGAAAACTTTTATGTTCCCGGAGTTCAACTCTATTTATCCCGGCAAATTTCAGAACAAAACAAACGGAATTACTCCAAGACGTTGGCTTATGAGTTCAAATCCCAAACTGACAAAGCTGATAACCGACACAATAGGAGACTCTTGGATACGGGATGCTTCCGAACTTGCGAAGCTTAAAAAGTACGCTGATGATTCTTCTTTTGCACAGAAGTTTGCAAAGATAAAAAAAGAAAACAAATTCACTGCTGCAGAATTTCTGAAAAAAGACTGCGGTATCACAGTCAATCCGGAATCTCTGTTTGATGTGCAGGTAAAAAGGATACATGAGTACAAAAGACAGTTGCTCAACGCATTTAACATAGTACTCCTCTACCGCCGCCTTAAAAATGACAAAAGGTTCAAAGATTCATTTCCATCTGCAACATTTCTCTTCGGAGGAAAAAGTGCACCGGGTTATGCAAACGCCAAACTCTCAATAAAGTTCATCAATAACCTTGCAAGCGTAATAAATTACGACAGAGAAACAAACAAGTTACTTCAAGTATATTTTATGCCCAATTACAGGGTAACCATGGCAGAAAATATTATACCGGCAACTGACATATCCGAGCAGATTTCAACGGCGGGACTTGAAGCTTCCGGAACAGGCAATATGAAATTTATGATGAACGGTGCCTTGACGGTAGGAACACTTGACGGGGCAAACGTTGAGATACAACAGGAAGCAGGTGCAGACAACTGTTTCATATTCGGTCACACGGAGAATCAGATTGCCGAGCTACGCGGTTCTTATAATCCGTGGGATTTCATTTGTGCCGATGAGGAAATAAAGAGTGCAGTTGAAATGATAAGAAGCGGTTTTTTCAATATGGACGAACCGGGAGTATTTGACAATTTGTTCAGGGATCTATTTGAAAACGGTGACAGATATTTCGTCTTTGCCGATCTTAAAATGTACAATGAAAGACATGATGAGGCGTTCTCCCTTTATAAAAATAATTTTGCAGAATTCAACAGAAAGGCAATCCTGAACGTTGCATCAAGCGGAAAATTCAGCTCGGACAGAACCATCCTTGAGTATTCAAACGACATATGGAAAGTGAAAAGTTGTCCCGTTGAACTTGATCTCTCCGATGCAACGCTTCTTGAAGATGCAAAACGCAGATAACAGGAAACCCTTCGGGCTGGTTCTTTGTTATGTGCCAGCAAAAATGTGTTTTCAGCAGGAAAAGCAATTTCAAAATTGGAATTTTGCAATTGCTCTAAATTCTGCAATTGGCTCTATACAATCCTACCCGCAAGAAAAATAAACAGAGGAGCAAAAATTATTGCGGGCAGGAAATTTGCTGTTTTGAATTCCTTGATTTTAAGAAGCCCCAGCCCTATCATCATAAGCATGATTCCTCCTGCAGCTGAAAGCTCCGATATTCCGGCAGTTCCTATGAGAGGCTCAATCCACCTTCCCGCAAGGGTAAAGAAACCCTGATATACAAAGACGGGAAGAAAAGAAAACAACACACCCGTTCCGTACACCGTAGCAAGAATCACCGCCATGCAACCGTCCATCACAGACTTTATCAGGATGGTTTGAATATTGCCCGTGGTTCCTGCCTGAATAGAGCCCACAACCGACATTGCTCCCGAGCAGAACAACACAGACGCATTCATAAATCCTTTTGCAAAATCAGAACCGCCGGCTTTCTTTCCTTTTGATGTGACTTTTTCAAGCTTTTCACCGAGTCGCAAAACAGCATCCTCAATTCCCAACAGGTATCCCACCCCGCCCCCGACAAGTAAAGAAATCAGGAGTACAAGAAAATTTGAAGATTCCATTGCCATCTGCACGCCCATTACTATTATCACAAGTGCACTTGCAGAATATACAACTGTCCTGAAATCTTCGGAAAGTTTTTTTCCGACGAGAAGACCGATTAAAGAACCGGCAATAACGGCTACACAGTTAATCAAAACCGCAATCATGGCTAAACAATAATGAAGTTGCAAAAAAAAGAAAAGAACCCACAGGGTAAAGAGCAAAGATGTGTTTTTAGCAGGAAAGTAAGTTCAGAATCCATGAATGGAATTTTGCAATTGGCTCTATACAATCTGATATAATGACGGTATGAATATTGTTATGCTTGCAGCAGGACTTTCTGAAAGAATGGGAGAAGCAAACAAGATGTTGATTGACTGCAACGGTATCTCCGTTGCATGCAGAAGCTGTATCAACGCTCTTGAATATCTTAATACGCTCAATGAAAATTCCCGGCTGATTGTCGTATCCGGTTATGACAGAACAGGTCTTGAAAAATCACTTGAACCGTGCAGGAAATTCATTTCTGAGAAAGGTGAATACTTACAGATGATCGTAACCTACAACCCGCATTTCAAATACGGACAGTTCACATCTGCAAAAGCCGGTGTATCACAGATACCTGACGGTGAGTTTTTCTTTATCAGCCTTGCGGATATGCCGTTCATACGAGCTGATCACTACTCTCTCCTCAGACAGGAACTCAAAAGCAATGACTGTATCAGACCTGTCTTTGAAAATTCACCGGGACATCCCGTACTTTGTTCACCGCAACTGAAGAAGACAGTTTTGGCATATCCGGACAATGCAAAATTTACAGACGTGATTTCAAATTATAAAATTAAGAAACTGGAAATATCGGATTGTTCCGTTATCAGGGATATTGATACCCCACATGATATTGTATTTCTAAAGAGGAAATTTCAAAACTCTGCTTTGTGAAGATTGAGTTTAAGAAGAAAAAACAGCAGCCGCGAATATCACAACTGCTGTCTGAAATCAACTCTGAATCTGTCAATCAAAACACAGGAACAACTTCTCCGTTGGGATATCTGTCATTCACCCACTGCCTTACTTTCTGACTCTGCAAAGCATTCACAAGAGCAACAACTGCAGGATTGCTCTTGTTGCCTTCTTTCACTGCAATTATGTTCACGTAAGGACTGTCTGCTCCTTCAACTGCCAGACCGTCCTTTGAAGCATTAAGACCTGCGGGAATTGCATAGTTACCGTTTATCACGGCTCCATCAACATCTTCAAGCACTCTCGGAAGTGAAGCCGCCTCAATCTCCGAGAACCTCAGATTTTTGGGATTTGAAACAATATCCATGGGTGTTGACTCAAGATTTGACACATCCTTCAAACCGATAAGTCCGCAACTTGCAAGAAGCAACAACGCCCTGCCTTCGTTTGTAGGATCATTTGGAATTGCAATTACAGCACCGTCCTTCAGGTCTCCGACACTGCTGACCTTCTTTGAATAGAGAGCAAGCGGCTCAATGTGAATACCTCCGGCATTCACCAGATGATAACCGTGTTCATTGTTAAACGAATTCATGTACGGAAGATGCTGGAAGAAGTTAGCATCAATTTCACCGTCCTCAAGAGCAGTGTTCGGAGTTACATAATCCGTAAATTCCTTCACAACAAGTTCATAACCTGCACTCTTCATGTCATCTTCAACAAGTCTGAGCATCTCTGCATGAGGTTCCGGTGTTGCACCTACAACAATTCTGTTTGCCGTCTTCTTTTCAGAAGCACCACCGGCAAAAACCGAAAAACAGACTGCAAAAACAAGCAGTAACGTAAATACTTTTTTCATACATAGTCTCCTACAAATATCAAACTCTTCAGCGCCGTTTCATCATCTCGGCACTTATCTTATTTCCGCAGAACTGAATCAGCTCCACCAGAACAAGAATCACAACAACTGCGGCAAGCATCACATCAGACCTGAACCGCTGGTAACCGTAACGGATTGCAAGATCCCCCAGTCCGCCGCCGCCTATAGCTCCTGCCATTGCCGAATAGCCTATCAGGTTTATCACCGTAAGTGTAACTCCGGAAACCAAAGAAGGCATTGCTTCCGGCAAAAGCACCTTGAAAATAATCTGACGGTTTGTAGAACCCATCGCGCGGGCGGCCTGTACGACCCCCGGATCCACCTCCTTCAATGCACTTTCAATGATTCGTGCAACAAACGGGGCAGCCGCAATTGACAGAGGGACTATCGTTGCAGCAGTGCCTATAGATGTCCCGACAATCACTCGTGAAAGCGGGAACAGAAGTATCATAAGTATGATGAACGGAAACGAACGCAAAACATTCACAACTCTACTGAGCAATTCATTCAATACCGGTTTTGAAATAAGCCCGCCCTGATCTGCAGGCCCGGTCACACACAGCAGAATACCCAGCGGCAGCCCCAAAACCATTGAAAATACGGTTGAAAGAAAAACCATCTCAAGCGTCTGAATTGTGGCAGTAAAAACCAAAGACCAAATCACAAATCCGCCTCCGTCACCATAATATTGTTCCTACGGAGTTCATCCAATGCAGCAGTGATTTTTTCCGGATTACCGGAAATATCACAGACAAGGGTTCCGAAGTTTTCATCACCGACAGTCTGAACCCCGCCGCCACGGATATTGAACTCAACATTATAGTCTCTGACAAGCTTGGATATCACCGGAGAATCCGTGCACTCTCCGGCAAAGCGCAAAACGTAACGTCCCGGAATTTTTGACCAGTAAAAAATGGAATCAGGCTCTGCTTCGGTTGAAACAAGATGCATGAGAAAATCTTTTGTGATTTCACTTCTGGGATTCCTGAAAATATTTTTTACGGTATCCTGTTCAACAATGCTTCCGTTGTTCAGAACAGCCACATAGTCGCAACAATCCCTCACAACTTCCATCTGGTGTGTAATCATCAAAACAGTAAGATTCATCTTTTTCTGAATATCTTTTATCAGACCCAGAATTGAACGTGTTGTCTGAGGATCCAGAGCACTGGTCGCTTCATCACAGAAAAGGATATCCGGCTCACATGCAAGAGCACGCGCAATGGCAACACGTTGCTTTTGCCCGC
>JAKSPF010000074.1 GCA_024405065.1 Sphaerochaetaceae bacterium
TTATGAATTTCTTCTGGATTAATAAGAAATGAAATGATATTACTGTGTTGATTCTCTAAATGATGCCTGTTCATAATTTCTGCAATATTCATAGTTCCAGGAGCATCATGTTTTTTGTTCATTACTTTTGAAGAAATATTGCTCATAACTTCAAAAACAGTATTAATTTCTCTTATATCCATAATTATTCCCCTTCGTTAAGAAAAAAAACTTTCTTTGGTTCCTGCATCATGGACGGCATCAGACATTGCCACACTTTTAGTCCATGCACCGCTTATAATTTCTGCTATTGCAAACAGAAAATTGAGTAAAATGCCATAGAGTCAATTGCAAAATTTCATTCATGAATTTTGCAATTGACTCGTTATTTTTCGGTTTTTTTTATTCCTTCAGTTTTACAACCTTACCTGTCTTTGCACTTTCATAGGCAGCACAAATAATTTTTACAGATTGACTTGCGCTTTCACCGGAAACTTCAGGTTCTGTCCCCTCATCCAAAGATTTAACAAAAGCCTCAAAAAGGTGTTGATGCGGAACATAACTGATAGCCGCAGGATCTGCAGCTCCTCCGCCTGATGTTGTATTGTTGAGAAACTTTTCCCTTATCTGTTTATCGGCTTCGGTTTCTTCGGCAAACTCCCACTTGATAATACTTTCTTCCTCAATAATCACACTGCCCTTTGTCCCCATTACTTCAATTCGTTTGAGAAAACCCGGATATGCACATGTAGTACCTTCAATAGTTCCTACAGCACCGTTTTTGAATCTCAGAACAGCTGCGGCAGTATCTTCAACTTCTATTCTCTCATGTCCCAAAGTTTCCGCAAAAGCAAAAACTTCTGAAACAGGACCCATCACCCACTGAAGAAGATCAATGGCATGAATCCCCTGATTCATAAAGCATCCGCCTCCGTCCATCTTCCAAGTACCTCTCCATGCACCGCTGTCATAGTATTCCTGACTTCTGTACCATTTGATTTGTGCATCTGCAAAAGAGATTTTACCGAATCTTCCGTCTTCCACAGCCTTTTTTAACAGTTTTGCAGACTCGTGATATCTTGACGGAAAGACTCCGGAAAGCTTTACGTTATTCTTTTTACAAGCTTCAATAATTCCGGCGCAACGTTCAGGAGTTATTTCCAGAGGTTTTTCCACTATCACATGTTTCTTTGCATTTGCCGCAGCAACAGCACCGTCAAGATGCAGACCGCTGGGAGTTGCAACGGTACAGATATCAATATCGGGATCATTAAGGAAATCTTCTATTTTTTCATATCCCCTGCAATTGTGTTTTACACCGAATTGAGCCGCTTTGCCCGGAACCGGATCAAAACCCGCAACAAGTTTACAGCCTTCCATATGCTCTATAGCCTGAGCATGAAACTCTGCAATCATTCCTACACCGATAATACCAAAACCTTTAATAGCCATAAATATACCCTCCTGACTTTTTATCCTTGTAAGGAACTTTCTGAAGTTCCCTCCAAAGCAACTTTTACACTTTCAAGAATTTTCCTCAGATTTACATTTTCCGAAGGAAGCTCTGTTTCAAAAGAAACCGAATCATCATAGCCAAGTTCTTTCAGACGAGCCAATGCACAATATATGTATTCATCGGATTGCTCCGGAACTCTTCTGTTCGCACCTGCAATATGAATATGTCTTATGTAATCAATGCATTGATTCAGAGAATCAATCGGCTCTGCGTTATTCATCATATGATGCAAGTCTGCCATAAGAGAACAGTTCTTATCATCTACCCTATTTACAAGTTCAAGCCCCTCAGCAAGCGATATTCCCAAATTGCACAGATTCTTACTGAGCGTTTCTATACAAACCGTCATTGAATATTTTTTCGTTTCCGGAAGAATTACATTTCTCAGCAATTCAACAAACTGTTCAGAAGCATCTTCTTTTGTCTGATCTGTCCCGAAAGTACGGGCAGCACCGCTTCCCAAAATCAGTTTTCTGATTCCAAGAGCATCACACCTCCTCAGAACAACATCCAAATAACGTTTTATCTTTTCAAAATCAACATCTTTTCCTACAAGTTTTATTGAGTCAGGAAAAAAATTGCAGGCAGAAGGACCTGCAAGACCATTCCGCTTTACATTTTCAACCAAATTTCCGAATCCCGAATCCGTCATGTTGCAGAAAGTCATCAACGGAAATTCTACAAAATCAAAACCGGCTTCCTTAATCATGGGAAGCAAATTATCGCCCAACAAAAAATGAGGATTTGTTGAAAAACCTGTACAATAACCGTATTTCATTATCTGAATTGAATTTCCAGCTCTGTGAGCATTCTTTTCACGGAAGAAACTGCATCGTTATATTTTTCAGGAGATGTATTTCCCCCGAACTGTCCTGCAAGATCAAGATGAGGTTCCATTGAAATAAACAAATCTCTGTCTCTGAGTCTGTCAAAAACTTCCCTGATATGAGAAATACCTGTTCCCGGAATACTCATAGAATGATCATGTCCGGAATAATCCTTAACATGAACGTACGTAATATAGGGATGCATGATTTTTTCAGCTTCAAGAGCATCTTCTCCGGCTACAGAATAATTTGCAGGGTCAAAAACAAGCCCGAAATAATCTGATTTCAGAGTTGCCGCAATTTCAGCAGACTCTCTACTCTTTTCTCCGTAAATATTTGACTCGTTTTCATGAAGTAGAACAATATTATTGTCTCTGGCAAAATCTGCCATTTTTTTAAGACGATTCATCACTTCATCTCTGTACTCAAGAATTTTTCCGTTTCTTGAATAGAATGAAAAAACCCTCACCTTATTGCAACCGAAATATTTAGCCAAATGGAAAGCCCTTTCAAGACGTTTCATTTCAAAGTCAATGGAATCTTCAATATAGGTCTTATTTATAGGCGAACCGATACATGATACTTTAATCCCGTATCTGTCGGAAATCTCCTTGACTCTATCAACCTGATTATCCGTAAGATCCATGACATTGACAGCCCATGCAGACCTTAATTCAAAATAGGTAAGATTCATTTTTTTCCAACATTGCATCTGAATTTCAAAATCAGAACTCAGTTCATCTGAAAAACCTGTAATTGTAAACATAAGAACCTTTATACCTTGTTTTTCTTCAACTTGGCAAACAACTTTGCAAACAAACCCGTCTGTGCAAGAATCATAACCAGAATTACAATAATGAAGAAAACACAGATAGGACTTTGAAACATGGGAACAACAGAACCATGTGAAAGTCTTAATCCTCTTCTGAGATTCTGGTCGGTCATACTTCCCATAATCACACCCAAAAGAAACGGCGATGACGGGAAACCCATACCGGAAAGAACAAGTCCGAGCAAACCGAACACAAACATAACCTTAACGTCAAACATATTGTAGTTTATAAGGTAGGAACCTATTACACAGAGAACAAAAATCATAGGCATAAGAATCTTTTTACTTAAACCCAAAATCTTAACAGTCACTCTGGAAATCAGTAATGCAAGTGCCCACATGGCAATAGCAGAAACTGCAAGATAAATACCGATTCTGTAAACAAAATCAGGAGTTTCCGTCATCAACAGCGGACCGGGTCTGTAACCGTGCATATAGAATGCCGCAAGAAGAACTGCCGCAGGAGCGGATCCCGGCACGGCAAGGGAAAGAACGGGAATAATTGCACCGCCGATACAGGAATTGTTACCGGTTTCTGCAGAAATAACCCCGAGTTCGTGACCTTTTCCGAATCTTTCAGAATCCTTGGCTGTATTTTTGGACGCCCAATAACTCAACCAACCTCCGACATCTTCTCCTACACCGGGAATAATACCGACACACACCCCCAGAAAGGCACTTCTTATTACAGCAACAATGTTTTTTCCGACAAGTTTAAAACCTTTTCCTACTTCAAATCTGGACATCTTCTGCATTTCATCCTTTGAATTCTGCTTGAAAGATTTTATGATTTCAGGAAAACCGAAGAGCCCTATCATTACGGGAATAAGCTGGATTCCCGCCATCATATTCACATTACCGTAAGAAAATCTGGGATATGTATCAACAACATCAAGACCTATCATTGCAACAATAAGTCCCATTATTCCGCTGATCCACCCTTTAAGAGGTTCCCCGTTTGATGTAAGTGAACCGCAGATCATAATACCGAAAATTGATATAAGGAAAAATTCCCAACTTTTGAATTTAAGAGCAAAAGCCGTAAGAATAGGAGTTAATGTAAGCACAAAAACAACACTTATAACAGTTCCAAGCATACTTGACGTTGTTGCAAGAAAAATAGCTAAACCGCCATCTCCTCTTTTTGCCATAGGATGTCCGTCAAGTGCAGTTGCCGCAGAGGCCGGAGTTCCCGGAATGTTAATCAGAATTGCACTCTGACAACCACCCGAAATAGCACCGACGTAAACAGACACAAGAGCAATAATAGCCGTCTGCGTAGGAAAGTTATAAGTAAGACCTGTAAGCAAGGCTATGGCCATTGTAGCAGAGAGTCCCGGCAACATTCCCATCAAAAGACCTGACAAGGTTGCAAGTAACATAACCAGAATATTATAAGGCTGGAAAGATGTTGCAATAGCCTGAAGTAAATACTGCATACAAAACTCCTATTCCGGAAGTGCGGCACCGAAGCCGTACTTGAAAAGTAAAATAATCAGTCCCACAATGAGAACTGCAAGAGCTATTGCTTTCCAGACTTTTCCGATTTTAAGGAACAGATACATTACAATGAGAAAAATCAGTGATGCTGCCCAAAAAGGCAAAAACTCTACAAGAAAAAAGCTATATATAAACATAATCACAGCACCGATGCCCATATTGAGAACATCCTTGTTGAATGCTGTTTCAGTCCAATTTTTAAATTCAGTCTTTCTGGCAGAAAGAGCTTCTTTGAATTTTTCTCCTTTGAAACTGGAGACAAGAAGCAGAACAGAGGTAAAAATCAGGGCAATTCCCAAAATAAAAGGCAGGAATCCCGGAGATACCGTAAATACGGTAATGTTATAGGGTCTCTTAGCTGCAGTACGATAAATATGAAGTCCCTCACAGACTACATAAGTTCCTACAACGATAAGAATAATTGAAAAAATAAAATCTTTTAGTTTTTTTTCCATTTTATATTCCGAAAAGCAACTTTACGTTGCCGTCAAAAAATCAGGCTGTCGCAAACGCCACAGCATAGAGCCAATTTCAAAATATTTTGCAATTGGCTCCCTGAATTTATTAAAGGGAACTTCTGAAAACCGCATGATGATTTTTGAAGTTCCCTTCTATTAACTAACGTGTAATTTTAAAGTCTGCAGGATTATTTGCACAGGCTCCGGCATCCCAAAGGATATAGCATGCCTTTGAAGCAAATTTTTCCAAATACTTCTGGCTGTCAGCTCTGTTCATAGGAATGAGAGAGAAGCTCTTGAGATCACAGAAGTCGGAGACTTCTTTCTGTTTTGCTGCATAATCAAATGCTTCATCAAGTTTACTCAGGACAGATTCGTCAAGTCCCTTAGGAACACAGATGGCTGTAACCTCACCCATCGGAACAAACTTGGCTGCAGCTGTCTTGTAGTTGGACTTCATAATTGAGGGACATACAACGCCCGGAGCAATTTCAATGTCTTCTTCTGCAAGGACACAGAGACATCTGAGCTTACCGGAAATGATATGATCTTTTGTTTCAGCAAGAAGCTGAGGACATACATCAATTTCACCTGCAAGAACTGCATTGACAGCAGGACCGCCACCGGCATAAGTAATGTGGTTGTAATCTGCACCGGAAACAGCTTTGAGAACTTCAGCTCCGAAGTGTCCGCCGGAACCGATACCGGCTGTACCGAATGTAACCTGACCCGGTCTCTTCTGCATATCTGCAATAAGATCATCAACTGTCTTGTAAGGGCTGTTTGCAGGAACAACTATTGCGTTCGGAGCGTATGTTGCCACCCAAATATCCCAGTCACGGAATGTCTTCTTTGTATACCCGTTGACAGGCATTGTCGTCAGAGCAAGCATACCGTTTGCAAGAATTGTGTATCCGTCATTCTTACCGTTCTCAACCTGAAGCGTACCTGTAGATCCACCGGCACCTGCCACATTGTTGACGTTGATTGTTACACCGAGTTTTGTTGCCATACCGTTGGCAATAGCTCTGGCTGTAAGATCTGTTGTTCCACCTGCGCCGTAAGGCACAATCAGGTTTATGCTCTTTTCAGGATATGACACTTCCTTTGATGCCTGAGCAAAAACTGCCGTACATGCAATAAGAGCAACCAATAAAATTGTTAAAATTTTCTTCATAACAATTATCTCCTTCTTGGATCTTCAAAATTCCGTTGTGCAAATCTTACGTCACATTTTTTGCTACAAGAGATTTTTTCAAATCCCCTCTTGCTCAAAA
>JAKSPF010000075.1 GCA_024405065.1 Sphaerochaetaceae bacterium
TTTTCCGGATTTTTCTATGATTTTTGCCGAATTTCATCGTTTTGTCCGACTTCATAATAAGAGAAATGAGCTTTACTTTTCAAAGAATTTTATGAGCTTGAATTTTATGCCAGAGTTACCGTAAGGATGGTAACGCAGCGGAAGATTCAAATGACTGCTCCCTCTGAGGACAGTTGACGGATGTGTAAATTCGGCAAATCCCCACTTTCCGTGATAAGCACCGATTCCGGAGTGACCGACTCCGTTAAAAGGAACACCGCGTACCATCATGTGATAACACACCTCATTGATACAACCTCCGCCATACTGCATTGACCTCATCACCCTGTCAGCCCACCGTCTGTTTTTTGAAAACACATAAAGGGCAAGAGGTTTCTCTCTGCGGCTCACCGTATCAAGCAGACTTTCCACATCACAGTCTCTGAAGGTAACAACCGGAAGCAGGGGATTGAAAAGCTCGTGATTTACAATAGGTTCATCAATATTCACCGGATATATTATAGAAGGGGCATATTTGCATTTTTCCTCACTTCCGAACCCTCCGTACACAATCCTGTCACGATAAAGCTCCGCTTCTTTCTTACACTTATCGTAAGCCTGCGCACTTATAAGCTTTGGATATTCCGGATTTTCAACAGCATTCTTACCTATCTGTTTCTCAAATTCCGATTTCAGAAGTCCGACAAATTCATCGGCAACTTCTTCCGCAACCGCCACCTGATTTATATTGATACATATCTGTCCGGAATTGCACAATTTGAAAAAAGCCACCTTCCTTGCAGCATCTTTCAGATTTGCATCCTTACGTATGATACACCAGTTTCCGGTCTCACCTCCGAGCTCAAGTGCAACAGGAGTAAGATTCTTTGCAGCCTCCGTCATTATATGTTTTGCTATTTCCGGCGAGCCGGTATAGAAAATTTTGTCAAACCTTTGTGCAAGACACATATCCGCAACATCATGCCCGCCCTGAATGACGGTCACATAATCAGGAGTAAATGTTTCTGAAATAAGATCTGCAACGGCTTTACTGCAATTTACGGACTTGGAACTCACCTTGACAACTGCAGTATTACCACCTGAAATTGCAGCAACAAGGACTCCCAAACTGAGCAGAACCGGAAAATTAAACGGACTGATTATCAGCACGGTACCGTAGGGCATTTTGTAAACTTTTGTAAACAAACCGGGGAAACACAGAAGTCCGCTGAAGTGAATTTCCGGTTTTGCCCAGCGTCTCAATCCTCTCAGAGTTTCGTTAAGTTCAAGAACAAGTGTTCCGATATCACACATATAGGCTTCAACATCACTGCGTCCCAAATCCGAGGAAAGAGCCTGTACAAGCACATCTTTGTATTTCATTACCGCATTTTTCAACTTGATGAGCATTCTGCGCCTGAAATTCACGTCAAGAGTTTTTCCGCTTCTGAAAAAATTGTTCTGTTTTTCAACAATCCCGTGAATCACGTCCTTTGTATAAACCATATCACCTCAAAATCAGCGGCAGTACCGGTTCGGCCCGAAAAAAATACCGGAGAAACTTTCAAAACAGCTTTGAAATGCCCGCTTCACAGGCAAAATAACATTTATCAAAATATATGTCCAGCACTGTTTGTAGCGGCTACTTCGCAGTATAATGTGGCTATGGAACAAATAGAAAACAGGAACCTTTTTCAGTCCGGTCATACCCTTGCATGGAGTTTTTTTGAACAGCACAGATATCCTTGGGAAATTCTTCCGAATATTTCACAGATAATAGTTGTCATAGGAAAAACGCTTGATCCGGAGAAGTACGACAATCCGTCTGAGAATGTCTGGATTGCAAAAAATGCAATAATAGCACCTTCTGCCGATATTCATGCTCCGGCAATAATAGGAGAAAGAACAGAACTGAGACACTGTGCTTTTATCAGGGGCAGCGCATTGGTGGGAAACGACTGTGTTGTGGGAAATTCGGTTGACTTGAAAAACTGCATTATGTTTGACTGCTCGCAGGCACCTCATTTCAATTATATAGGCGATTCAATTTTGGGGTATATGTCTCATACAGGAGCCGGAGCCATTACATCAAATTTAAAAAGCGACAAATCAAAAGTTGTTGTTCATAACGGTTCTGTTTCAATTGAGACAAACCTTCTCAAATTCGGAGCAATACTTGCAGACAATGTTGAGGTAGGATGTAACTCAGTTCTGAATCCCGGAACAATTGTCTGCAGGAATACAAACATATACCCCGCATCTTCCGTCAGAGGAGTTATTCCTGCAAATTCAATCTACAAATCCGGCAAATATGCAGAAATTGTAAAAAAGAATTTGCAAAACAACTAACCGGCATCTCAGCGGTAAAAAGCAAGGTTCTCTGAACTTCAGACGATTTTGACTTTCCCCTTTGTTGCACGGAAAACAAGAAGCAGAGAGAAAATTGTCGTTACAGTCAGAATCGTTGCAAGTGCTGCAGCAGTTCCGTCACTCATTCTTACAACTTCCTGATATATCGCAACGGCAATTGTAGATGTTTTTCCGGTGTAAAGCATAATTGAACTTGAAAGCTCGTTGATACAAGTAATCCAACTCAGAACCGCACCGGACATAACTCCCGGAAGCATCATTCTTGCCGTTACCGTGAAAAAAGTTTTCAAAGGCGGCACACCAAGATTAATTGACGCTTCTTCCACAAAAGGATCCATTTGATAAAGAAAAGCCGTACCGCTACGCACGGTATACGGCAGTTTTCTGATAACAAAGGAAATAATCATTATTGCAGCTGTACCGACAAGCACAAGCGGTTTTTTGTTAAATGCAATAATAAGTCCGATACCCAAAACAGAACCGGGTATGACATAAGGGAACATAATCAGCATATCAATGAAATTTGCCACTTTCCCTTTTTTTCTGACCAGAATATAGGCAATGAATATTCCTACCACAACTATGAATACAATTGCCACAAAAGAAAATACATAGGTATTTTTGATATTTACATAAAGACGTTTGATTATTGTCCTGTAATTATTGAGGTTGATTCCCTTGACAACACCGGAGAAACTTCTTTCTACAAATGATTGACAGATGACGACAATCTGAGGAAGGGAGGCAAAGAAAACCACTAAGAATATCGGAAGAGATGCAAGAAATCTCTTTGAACCGTGCAACTGAATTTCCACAGGCGGTCTGAGGGAACTCATTTGGTAGTTTCTTTTGTCAATTACAAGTTTCTGAAATGTAAGCATGAGCAACGAGCAACAGACAATAACTACAGATAACGCAGATGCCATAAAAGGATCTGTTGCACTTTCAGACATATACTCGTTATAAACAAGAACCGGAAGAACTACATACCCCTCTCCTAAAAGCATCGGGGTTCCGAAGTCTGCAAGACAGGTCATGAATACCATTACACAACCGGCAAGAATTGACGGAAGTACAACAGGAAGCGTTACAGTCCAGATTCTTCTGAGTTTATTCATCCCGAGATTTTCAGAAGCCTCCTCCAAAGAACTGTCAATTGAGTTCATTGCTCCCGAAGTGTAGAGATAAATATAGGCAAAAAGATGTAAAGTGAAAACAAAAATAATTCCGCCGCGCCCGTAGATTGTAGGTGCTTTCATTCCTATTGATTGAAAAAGTTTTGCAAATAAACCGTTTCTTCCAAGCAGGATAATCCATGAGTATGCCCCGATAAACGGTGGACTCATCAGGGACATTATAATCAGGATGTGCATTGTCTTTTTTGCCAAAATGTTATATCTGGTCATTAAATAAGCTACAGGCACACCGATAAACAACGTGGTAAGAACAGTGCATGAACAGACAAACAAAGACCTGAACAATGACTTATAGTAATAAGGTTTTTCTATAAATCTTTTGAAGTTATAAAGAGTCATTCCCTCAACTTTTGTGGAAAAGACACTTTTTGTTATAATGGTGTAAAACGGATAGACAATGAAAAGACACATTGTTGCTATGGTAATAATCTTTACTATGCTCCAGAAATCCAAATGAAATTTTATTCCGGTCAGATTTTTCATAGGCTCAACACCTCCTGACTTTCCGCTTCATAAACGCTGACACGGGCAGGGTCAAAACTGATAAAAACATTTTCCCCGTTTTCATAAACAGCTGAATTATCTTTTGTGTATTCATTGATTGTAAGAGTCTGACCGTTATCAAGCCGGACTTCATACTCAACAAAATCACCTAAGAATGTTGAAAACAGAATTTTACCGGGCAGACCTTCTTTGGAAAAAAACAACTGTTCCGGACGGGCAGAAAGAATTGCTTTTCCTCTGTATTCCTTTTTCAGCGGAATATCAACAGACAATTCTCCGTTGATATCAACACGATTATCTGATACTACATTACAGTCAATAAAATTGCTTATTCCGATAAAGCCTGCAACAAACGGATTCTGTGGCTTGGCATATATTTCTGCCGGAGTACCTACCTGCATTATGTTTC
The DNA here is from genome assembly GCA_024405065.1 of Sphaerochaetaceae bacterium. GTDB lineage: Bacteria > Spirochaetota > Spirochaetia > Sphaerochaetales > Sphaerochaetaceae > JAKSPF01. Next base: position 4,459 of record JAKSPF010000075.1, read on the forward strand.
CGTCTTTCATTACAGCAATACGATCCGATATTGCCAAAGCCTCTTCCTGATCGTGTGTAACATAAATTGTTGTAATTCCGAGTCTTTTCTGTAATTTTTTTATGACGGTTCTCATCTGAACACGAAGTTTTGCATCAAGATTTGAAAGAGGTTCATCCATAAGCAGCACACTGGGTTCAATGACAAAAGCCCTTGCCAGTGCCACTCTCTGCTGCTGACCGCCGGAAAGTTCATTGGGCTTTCTGTCTGCAAGATGTGAAATCTGAACAAGTTCAAGGGCTTCATGTACCTTATTTTCAATTGCTTCTTCAGGCATTTTTCTTGCCCTCAGTCCGTAAGCAACATTATCTTTCACGTTTAAGTGAGGAAAAATAGCGTAATTCTGGAATACCATTCCTATATCTCTTTTGTGAGCAGGAACAGAATTTATCAGTTTTTCTCCGAAGAAAAATTCCCCGCCCTCAATTGAGTTAAATCCTGCAATCATCCTTAAAAGTGTTGTTTTGCCACAACCGGAAGGTCCCAAAAGTGTAAAAAACTCTCCTTCTTTTATGTTCAGTGAGACTCCTTTAAGTGCCGTGAAGTCTCCGTATTTTTTGACGGCATTATTTATGATTACCTGATTACTCATTTACAATACGCTCCTCAAAACAAGAATTGGTTACCGTAGGAGAACTCAAAAGAGATTTTGAAGTTCCTACCTGATGAAATTCGGCATAAGAAATACTGAAAAATCAAGGGGTCAGAGACCCCTTGACTGATAAATCAATAACAGATTCAGTGATTGATAGGGAGGTCATTCCACTTCTCAACGATGGCGGCTTTATTGTTTGCAGCATAGGCAAAATCATAGTCGCCGAGATCAAGAGTTGAAAGTTCACAAAGTCCTACAGGAGGAAGGTCACTTCTTACAGGGCGTCTCTTCCAGTTTGTATTCTGATCTTTCTGACATTCCAGACCTGTGACAAAATCAACAAAAAGTTTTGCATTTTCTTTATTCGGGCAACCCTTGATAATTGCAACACCGTCAGGAACAGCCGAATTTTTCTTCGGATAAATGTATCCGATATCAGGATTGTCATTATAAAGAACGGCTGATTTTTCAATTGTCACACCAACTGCATACTCACCGCTTGCGACGAGTTTATGACAGTTACCTGATGATGAAAGAATCTTGCCGTCAAGGTTTGCAATGAACTTATCTACAAGTTTCCAACCGTCATCAAGTGTTTTCTGGCTGAAAAGCATCGTACAGAGCTGAGTATAGGCAGAACCTGATTTTGCAGGAGAACAATAGGCAATCCTACCCTTTAATTTGGGATCGCAAAGCCCTTCCCATGTTGTGGGAACATCTTTTTCATCTATCAGTTTCTTATTGTAAATGAACACCATCGGAAGAGGAGACTCACCGATCCAAAGATCTTTTCCGTCCTTATATGCTTCAGCAATAACAGAATCGTTTGCACAGACATAAGGTTCAAAATAATCTACATAAGCGGCAAGTGTATCTGCTCCGCCGCCCCAGAAAACATCACCCTGAGGATTTGCCGATTCGGCAACAACTCTCTGTGCAAGTTCACCGGTTCCGGCCGCAACAACCTCAACCGTAATTCCGGGATAAGCCTTCTCAAACAACGCAACACCTGCAGCAAGAGGATCTGCATCATGCGGTGAATAAACAACTACTCTTCCCGAACCCGAGCTTTTTGATTCGTTTGCAGCGCCTGCAAAAACGACAGTTGCCAAAAGAACGAGAAGCAACACAGCAAAAACTTTCTTCATTTTTCAATCTCCTATAAAAAAGTCTTTTGTATATTATATTGTTACACAAAAACCGGTAATCAGCAAGAAAAGAAAACATCTGATGCACAGTTGGCTCCTTAG
>JAKSPF010000076.1 GCA_024405065.1 Sphaerochaetaceae bacterium
GCACAAACCTTTCAATTCTTAATAGATACGGAAATTTGCGATTTTATTTTGGAAACCGGGTATTTCTGAAAAAAATTGAAACTTTTTTTGTTGAAACAGGGCCGGCTCGCCTGAAGTCTTTGATAGAGTATCAGGTAAACAGATTTTGCCTTATAACCGAATTTCCGACACTGAGCAGTCCCGGATCGTCCTTGAGAATTGCTGCAACCTCATCACGGGCACATGCCATCATTTCAATATCACGATCCATGCTTGCATATTTCAGATTTGTAAATCCGCTCTGACGCAGACCGGTAATCTCGCCGGGACCTCTGATCTTCAAGTCCTCTTCTGCAATTTCAAAACCGTCATTTGTCCTGCGAAGAACAGAAAGTCTCTTTTTTCCGTCATCTGAAATATTTTTTTCATAAACAAGAAAACACCATGATGCAAGAGAACTTCTTCCCACCCTGCCCCTGAGCTGGTGAAGTGCAGAAAGTCCGAACACTTCTGCGTGTTCCACAACCATACAGGTTGCTTCCGGCACATCAAGTCCCACTTCAACCACTGATGTTGCCACAAGATAATCAAGTTTCTTTTCAGAAAAATCGTTGAGTATTTTTATCTTTTCATCATCAGAAAGACGTGAATGAATCAACGCTCCTCTGAACTGAGGATATTGGCGGGTTGACAGATAACCGTACATTGTTTCTACATCTCTGAGACCTGAACTGTCCTGCTGCTCTTCATCCGCTTCTATTCTCGGATAAACAAAATACGCCTGATGTCCCCGGGAAAGCTCAACACCCACACTTCTGTACATTTCCTGTCTTCTTGAACTGTCAACAAGAAAAGTTTTTATGGGAATCCTGCCTGCAGGCATTGTTTTTATAGTTGATACGTTAAGGTTACCGTAAACGGTAAGGGCAAGAGTTCGGGGTATGGGTGTAGCAGTCATAAGAAGGATGTCGGGATTTTCTCCTTTTCTGAACAGTGCATTTCTCTGTTCCACCCCGAACCTGTGCTGTTCATCAATAATTACATAACCGAGGTTGGAGAACTTCACATCTTTTGAAAAAAGTGCGTGTGTGCCTATGAGCAGGTTGATGTTTCCCTTTGCAAGTTGTTCAAGAAGGAGTTGCCTGCTTTTTCCGTGAACTTCACCGTCAAGATATGCAACGCTTATACCTGTTTTTTCAAACAGTTTTGCCGCATTCTGTGAATGTTGGCGTGCCAGAAGCTCTGTCGGTGCCATGAATGCAACCTGCCTGCCCTCTGCAATGACGTGAACAGCACTTATCCATGCAACCATTGTTTTTCCGCTGCCGACATCACCCTGAAGCAGCCGGTTCATACTTTCACTTTTTGACATATCGGTTCTGATTTCATCAAGAACCTTCTCCTGATCTCCGGTAAGTTTGAAAGAAAGATTTGCAATGAACCGGCTTTCCTGTTCGTACACTCTTTTTTCAGTAGATCTTCTTATGTCCGAACCGGCAGGTCTTCTCATTGAAGCAAGTTGCATATAAAACACTTCTGAAAATGCAAGCGTTCTGCGTGAATTGACTATATCCTCTTCACAAAGAGGATTGTGCATCTTTCTTATTGCACTGTCATAATCAATAAGTCTGTATTTTTCAATCAGGTTTGACGGTAATATTTCATCAATAACAGTGATGTTTCTCAGGGCATTTGCCACATCCCGTCTCACAATGTTCTGTGTAAGGTTTCCGGACAAACTGTACACGGCAAGCATGCCGCCGTTAATCACCGCATCCGGACGCATAAGTTCTTCTTCTCGCACCGGCTTCAGTTCAAACTGTGAAAACTGTGCAATTCTGTGTCCGTCCTGAGCCATCTGATTTCCGTAGAGATGGTAAATACAACCCTCATATATCACATGGTCAAGAAAGGGTCTGTTGAAACCGAGTATCTCTGCACGGACTCCGGTCTCCATATCCTCAACAACAGCCTTTACGCTTTTAAGCCCCTTACCGAACTTGCTTTTTCCCAAAACCGTTACTATTGTATTTGTGAGAAGTCCGTCACCCGTCTGGCGTCCGATACAGACTCTGTGGCTGCGGTCTTCATAACCGCGCGGCATCATCTTCACCAAATCCGCTATTGTTTCAATGCCGAGTGAGGCATAAGACTTTACGGACTTGGGTCCGACTCCGGAAAGTTCTCCCACGGTTTTATTTTCAAGTTCCGAAATGTTCATCTGTTTTACCGGACATCACCGCACAGATACGGCAACAAGAGATTCAAGCCAAGTCAGACCGTACTTTATTCCAAAATAAATCACAGCATAAAAAATCAGGGCGGTGAGAATGAGCTTTTGGTCACTTACAGGCTTATTCCTGTAAAAAACACGATGTACCAGATTCACTGGATTGTACAGTACCGGATCAATCTGCCGTACAAAAGCAGACCATTGAGGTGAAAACGGCTTTCTTCCTGCAATGTATCGCAAAACCAGCACTATCACTAACAGAACCAGAATATAACTGAAAAGGTAACTCCACAAACTCCGTATGATTATCACAGCCACGGCACCGATCGTGATATATCCTATCTGTCCCACTACAGTACACACCGTACGCAGAATGTTCAGAACCATCAGAGCAAACAGTCCGGAGAAATCCAACCTGCCGCCTGCCACAAGCTTGGGACTTCTGAAAATACGCAGAAACGGCTCGGTTATCTTCACAAGAATATCATAAAAAGGCCTTTCGGCATTTATGCGTTGACCGTATTGATTGTATTGTGACGGACCCGGAAACCATGAAAGCACAAATCTGATGCAGATCACCGCCGAATAGAGACCCAACAGTTTTGCAAGCAAAGAGCACACATCCATAAGAATCTTCATCTGCACTTCCTCCGTCAGTCAGAATAAGTATCCAGAACCCCTGCACACCCTTTCAGAGCCTCTGAAAGCTCCTGTGAGGCATCAACACAGAACTGTGAATCAGCAATTATTCTGCGCAGTTTACCGGAAGGTTTACCCTCATCATCAAGTGACGGATACATCCGAAATTCCAGTTCCGCAGTACCTCTGTGTGAAAGACATACTTCCATGATTTCCTTTACATCATCTCTTGACTGCACATCGCTGTCATTCACTTCAACGTACATTCTTCTGGGTCTTGCTGGTTTCATCTGCAACGGATCACCGTAAATTATATCTGCAGAAAAAGACACCCGATTGTTGTATTCTTTGAAACTTCCGTGAAAACCGAATACTTTACCGACAGCAACCGCAGCTTCGTACATTGCCCACTGTCTGGGAAAAACGGTTATTTCAATTCTTCCGTTGTAATCTTCAATAGTAACGTAACCCATCCTTGTTCCGTTCTTTGTTGTTACAGCCTTGAAATCCGTAATCATACCGATTAAGTCATACTTGATATTGGGAACAATCCTTTCAGGCTTTGCAATATTGAGTCTTACACATGCTTTCCAGCTTTCCCTGTATGTATCAAGAGGATGTCCGGAAAGATAGAAACCGATATACTCTTTCTCAAGATCCAGTTTTTCAAGAAATTCGTAGTCGGGACAGATTTTCATTTCAAACGAACTCATTGCCTGTTCTTCTGCACCGAACAGAAGGTTCTGCCCCACACTCCTTGCCTCTCTGTCCTCTCTGATACTCTTCACCGCATCATCAAAATTTGAAAAAAGTGTAGCGCGATTATTCCCGAAACGGTCAAACGCTCCGCTCTTAATCAGCCCTTCCATTGTCCCTGAATTGAGAACCTTTTTGCTTCTCTCCTGAAGAATCAGCTCAACCGTTGCGGCACCTACCCCTTTTATTCCTTCAAGTCCGTACACTATATTTCCGTCAACTACGTTGAACTGGGCATCTGACTTATTTATATCAGGAGGAAGGATTTTTATTCCCTTGGATTTCACATATTCAAGGTACTCTATGAATTTTTCACCGCTGCCTATCTCGTTAGTGAGGTTTGCCGCAAAAAACTGGGCAGGATAGTTACATTTAAGATATGCGGTTCTGTAACTCAGAACCGTGTAACAGACGCTGTGACTTTTGTTGAATCCGTAACCGGCAAACGGTTTTATGTGTTCAAACAAATCCCTTGCCTGTTGTTCGGAGTGCCCCAGTTTGACCGCTCTTGCAACAAACTTCTCCTCCTGCGCAGGAATCTCCTTTTTCTTTTTCTTTCCCACTATCTTACGTAGCGTATCCGCTTCCGCAAGGGTGAAGCCTGCATAAATCTGTGCAGTTTTCATCACCTGTTCCTGATAGACCATCACTCCGTATGTAGGCTCAAGCAGTTCTTTCAAACAGGGATCGGGATATGAAATGGGCATGCGTCCCTGCTTTGAATCAATGTACTGGGGAATGAACTGCATCGGCCCGGGTCTGAAAAGACTTGTCATTGCGTCAAGTTCTTCAAATTTGGTAGGTTCAAGAAGTTTGAGATTCTTCTGCATTCCGGGACTTTCAAACTGGAACACCATTGTACTGTCACCGCGAGCCATCATTGCATAAGTTGCGGCATCGCCGTCCGGTATCTTTTCAAGTGAAAACTCAGGATTTGTTCTTTTAATCAGTTTTTCAGTATTTTTGAGCAGTGTGAGTGTCTTCAGACCGAGAAAATCCATCTTCACAAGACCGCACTGCTCAAGCACAGTCATTGTATACTGCGTTGAGATACCGCCGGTCTTGGAGTCCTTGTATAAAGGAACATAGTCTTTAAGCGGAGTCCTGCCTATCACCACACCGCACGCATGTGTACTGACGTGACGTGCAAGGTTCTCAAGTCTTAAAGAAACATCAAAAAGCTCCTCATAAACTCCGCCTCTTTCCCTTATCTCCTGTAACTCGGGAGTTGTCCTCATTGACCACTCCAGCAGAGAAGTCACTCCTTCTGCCTTTGCTTCATCCGGAAGAACATCAAGTATCAGTTTGGTTATGCTGTTGGACTCGTCAAACGGAATATCAAGAACTCTTGCAACATCCTTTACAACGGCTTTTGCCTTCAAAGTACCGAACGTGGCAATCTGCCCCACCCTGTCCTTTCCGTATTTTTCAGTAACATAGTCTATGACATCCTGTCTTCCTTCAAAACAGAAGTCCACGTCAAAATCCGGAAGACTCACCCTGTCCGGATTGAGAAACCTCTCAAACAGCAGATCATGTGCAATAGGATCAACGTTTGTTATATCTATACAGTAGGCAACAAGACTTCCCGCACCGCTTCCTCTTCCGGCGCCTACCGGAATGTTGTGGGTTTTTGCCCAGTAAATATAATCTCTGACAATCAGAAAGTACGAGTCAAACTTCATCTTCAGTATCACGGAAAGCTCAAATTCAAGCCTTTTGGTGAGAACACTGCACTGTTCATCACTGCCCATATATCCGGGATACCTTCTTTCAAGACCCTCCCAAGCAAGAGAAGTAAGATACTCTTCAGTACTGACGTAAGGTTCCGGAACCTCAACTTCCGGAAGCTGGGGACCCGGGAAATTTATTTCAAAATTACACCGTTCCGCAATCTTTACGGTATTGACTATTGCATCCGGATATTCCGCAAAAAGAGAGGCCATCTCATCACCGCTCTTCATGTAGAATTCCTCAGTTTCAAACTTCATCCTGTCAGTATCGGACTTTTTCTTCGCAGTACCTATGCACAACAAAATATCCTGAGCATTTGCATCATCTTTGTTTATGTAATGGATGTCGTTTGTTGCAACAAGAGGAATGTCAAGGTCTCGGGCAAGCTTCACCAGTAGCGGAAGCACTGCTTTTTCTTCATCAAGACCGTGATCCTGAATCTCTATGTAATATCTGCCACCGAAAAGGTTTTTATACCACATTGCCTTTTCGTATGCCTTCTGAGGATCCGAACTCAGAAGTTTCTGAGGAATTTCACCGGCAAGACATGCAGACATACAGATAAGCCCCTCACTGTGCTGAGAGAGAACCTCTTCATCAATGCGGGGCTTGTTGTAAAATCCTTCAATATAAGCAATGGAATTAAGCTCCATCAAATTGTGGTAGCCCTTGTCATTCATTGCAAGAAGGATAAGATGATAATAATTTCTGTCCCTTACTGCCATTCCTTCCGGACTTATGTAGAACTCACAACCCGGTATCGGTCGGATTCCTTCCTTCTGCATAACAGAGTAAAAATCCATAACACCGAACATATTACCGTGGTCTGTTATG
>JAKSPF010000077.1 GCA_024405065.1 Sphaerochaetaceae bacterium
AAATACGGAGAGGAGCGGTATTCAAGAAGAATAGCTGCCGCTGTCTGTGAGTACAGAAAACGGCAGAGAATCAACAGGACTGATCAACTTGCTGAGATTGTTTTCAGAGCAGTTCCCGGAGAGTACAGGCATGGGCATATTCACCCTGCAACGAAGACTTTTCAGGCTCTGAGAATTGAGGTTAACGGTGAGTTGCAGAGAATAGAACCGGCACTGGACGGGGTTATAAAAGCCCTTGTTCCGGGAGGAAGAGTGGGTGTGATAACTTTCCATTCACTTGAAGACAGACCGGTGAAGTGGTTTTTCAGAAATCACACGGATGATGTTGAGATTCTGACAAAAAAACCGCTTATACCGACGGCTGAGGAGTGTAAAAACAATCCGCCGTCAAGAAGCGCAAAGCTGAGGCTTGCAGAAAAGAGAGGGGGTAAAAAATGAGAAGCAGAACAACAAACACCAACAGGCGAAAGGTAATCGTCGTTGCAGCCGTTCTGACGGTTTGTCTGTTTGTTCCGGTTTGGCAGAGTGCCGTATGTGCACAGTTGAGTCGTTCAATTGAAATTGCAGACAGAAATATTGCTCTGATGGAAGAACAGGGACTTATTCTCAAGTCACGTATTGCAAAGCAAATGACTCCCGAATATCTTATTGAGCAGGCTTCTGTAAGAAATATAAGTTTTTCACAGATTGAAAGTGCATATTCAACTACAGTTGCAAGCAACTATTGATTTCAGTTAAAATCAGTGGTCAAGTTGCTGTAGGATGAATGAATGACCAGACCTGATGATTATGACGACTGGAATCTGAATCTCGGACAAACGGCTCCGCGTGCTGTGCATGTACAACCTTATGACGGAAGGGTAAACGGTTTTGTATTTTGCCTTTCCGTTTCGGTACTCACGGTAATGGGGCTTCTTTGTGTGTATTCGGCAAGTTATCCCGCTGCAATAGCAGACGGTAAAGTTCACTATCTTTATCTTGTCAATCAGATAATTTACACAATGATGGGTATGTTTCTCGGCATAGCTGTATTTTTAATGCCTGAGAAGATTATAAGGACATTATGTCCTGTCTGTATGTTGTCCTGCCTTTGCATTCTCTGTGCAGATTTTATGTTCGGTAAGACTCTTTTGCTTCAGGACGGTTCCGTGTGGTTTGTTTATCTTTCATTCTGCTCCTATCTTTCTTTGTTTTTTGCAAACAGGGAAGACGGAATTTCAAATATAAGACAGATAATCATACCTGTTTGTTTCAGCATTGCTTTTTTTCTTTTATTGCTTTTTCTGAAAAACTTTACATATGCTTTTGTTTTTTTTGTAATGACGGTGGTAATGTTTGCCGCAGGTTCTGTGGGGATAGGCGGCATACTGCTGTTTGTGATTTTTGCCATGGTGCCCGGAGTGTGTAGAGTTCTTTCTGATCCTGACCGTGTAAGGATGCTTTTGGATTTTGCAATGAGAGGTGATTTATCGGTGACAAACGCATCTCAGATGGTGTTGAGGAGAAGTGCCTTTGTCAGCGGATCCCTTGCCGGTAAAGGACTGGGGCTCGGAGTTTACAAAAACGGTCTGATAAACGGAATAAGCGGAGAATATATTTTCTGCAATATCTGTGAGGAAGCCGGACTGCTCAGCGTTTTTTTCATTCTTGTATTATTGATGGTTGTCGCCGCAACGGTTTATCAAAGGGCAGCAAACATAAGACTGATAAACAGGTATTTTTCAAACCTGATAACCGGAATTGCAACTGTTATATGCATGAGAGTTGTCCTGAATTTGCTTGCATGTGTGAATATTGTGCCCGGTGCCGGAATAGGAATGCCTTTTTTTTCATCAGGACCACAGATAATTGTCATTATGATTGAGTGTTCGCTTGTTCTGAAGTCCAACAGAACGTACGAAAGTCCGGGAACATCGGTTGCAAAACTTTCAACTAAGGATGTAAGGTCGGAGGTTGATTTTGAATCTCAAAACGGTTAGAACTGCAATAATTGTTTTTGCTCTTGTTGTCTTATGTTTATCTTCTTACGTTGCTGTCAGGCATCTGTCATACTTTGATGTAAAATCCGTTGATGTCAGTTTTACCGGTTCCTCCGATACTCTCTCTGCGGAAATGGAAAGAATAGTGAGTCCACTCAAAGGTATGAATGTTTTTGCGGTTAATCTCTCAAAAATCAAGGCGGAGCTTGAAAAAACAGATGGAGTGGAATCCGTTGAAATAAGAAGATTTTTTCCGGACAGAATTGAACTTCTGATTCACTGGAAAACGGTTGAGCTGAGAATTGAGGCAGAGGGTGATTTTTACATTGTTTCCGACGGAACTCTTGTTCCTGTTACGCAAGGAACATGGTCTGCGTTCGGCAAACTGCCTTCTGTGAAACTTGATATTTCCTATGCACGGCTTGTTGAAAAATGGGGATATGATGAAGGCTTCGTCCAGATGCTTCAACTTGCATCTTCTTTAACTGACAACACCTTGATTACAGGTATAAAATACGATAATAATAACAGTAACGGTTTCGGGCGGCTGATACTTGATGTCGGTTTTCCGCCGGACGTGCTTTATGTCAGAGAACCGGTAACGGCTCAGAGACTGTCTGAGGCACTTGACATTGTACGTAACGAGATGTCATCCGGAGAAAACGGAGTCAGGTATGATTTATATGCCAATGCTCTTGTAAAGAGAATTTAGGAGGTGTGTCCGTATGGGCTCTGAGAAGGTGATGATGGGACTTGACATCGGGTCAAACTGGGTCAGGGCGGTTATAGGCTCATTGTCAAAAGACGGACAGGTTATGATTGACAGCATCTGCGAGCGGCAGAGTGAAGGGGTAAAAAACGGGATAGTTGTCAATCTTGAGCAAACATACAAGGTAATTGCTTCCGTTATTCAGGAAGCGGAGTTGCAGGCAGGAGCAGAAGTTCAGAGCTTTATAACGGGAGTCGGAGGCTCTTCTGTTGAGGGAAGACAGAGTGAAGGAGTAATAGGTATCAATACAAAGGGATTTCAGATAACAAAGGCGGATATACTGAGGTCTCTTGAGATTGCAAGAACATTCAATCTTTCTCCTGATCGCGTAATTCTTCATACGCTTGTGCAGGATTTTACTGTTGACAGCAGAGGAGGTATCAAAGACCCCATAGATATGACCGGTCACAGGCTTGAAAGTCGTGCTCTTGTTGTAACTGCTTCCTCGGCAAACTGTAACAATGCAAAAAAAGTTATTCAGAAAGTGGGCATACCGAATCCGAGAATTGTTCTTTCCCAACTTGCAGATGCAGAAGTGGTTCTGAGTACAGATGAACGTGAGATGGGCACGATACTCATTAATATAGGGGCAAATACATCGGATATGATAGTGTATCAGAACGGTGCGCCTTCATATGTGGGCGGTGTTGATATAGGCGGATCAAGTGTTACCGGGGATATTGCATATCTGCTGAACAAACCGAAACAGATTGCCGAGCAGATAAAGTGCGAATACGGATGTTGTTATATTCCCTCGGTAGATCCGGAAGAGAAAATTCTCATACCGCAACTTGGAAATTTGCCGTCAATCTCAATTCCGAAGAAAGAATTGAGCAAAATAATCGAACCGAGAATGGCAGAAATTTTTTCTCTTCTGAAAAAAGACCTTGAGGAAAAACAGGTACGCGGGTCTTTCGGAGGAGGGGTGGTACTTGTCGGAGGCGGTAGTCTTCTTTCCGGAATAACCGATCTTGCTTCTGAAATTTTCAGAATGCAGGCAAGGATCGGTTTTCCTGAGGCTCTTGCAGGGCTTGACAGGTCTTATATCAATCGCAAGTATGCCACTGTGTTGGGACTTCTGAAAACGGAGGCAAAAAAAATGTCCGGGAGTATAGACGGAAGAAGCAGAGGAAGACATTCATCGTCATCGGAAAGGACCGGTCTTTTCAGAAAGATAGGAAACTTTTTCAGAACGGTTGTGTGATTTTCAGTGGTTATCAAAGGGGTAGAAAATGGATTTTGGAATGATTGAGGATCTTCTTCATGATGAGCAGACTCCTCCTACGGATATTAAAGTCTTCGGTATAGGCGGTGCAGGTGGAAATGCTGTTAACAGAATGATTGCAAGCGGTTTGAAAAAAGTAACTTTTGTTGCTTTGAATACCGATGTTCAGGCACTGCAGCGCTCAAACGCACAGATTCGTCTTCCAATCGGAAAAGAGCTTACCGGAGGTTTGGGTGCCGGCGGTATTCCTGAAATGGGGCAGAAAGCGGCAGAGGAAAGCAAGGATGATATCCGTAAGATTCTTGAGGGAACCGATATGGTGTTCATTACTGCCGGAATGGGTGGAGGAACCGGTACCGGCGCTGCACCTGTTGTTGCTGAAATTGCAAAAGCAGAGAACATTCTTACTGTTGCCGTTGTAACTACGCCGTTTGCTTTTGAAGGCAGGAAAAAACTTCAGTTTGCCAATGACGGTATTGAAAAATTAAGAAAGCAGGTTGATACTCTGATTCTTATTCCGAACCAATATCTTATAAAAGTTTCTGAAAACAATACCCCTATAAGGCAGGCTTTTATGATGGCTGATGATGTTCTCAGGCAGGGTGTTCAGGGAATTTCAGAGCTTATAACCGCACCGGGTGAGATAAATATTGATTTTGCCGATGTCAGAACCGTTATGAAAGGCAGAGGTGATGCAATAATGGGTATAGGCATAGGTGAGGGAGCAAACCGTGCTGTTGATGCCGCAAGACAGGCAATAAACAATCCTCTCCTTGAAAATGCCAGAATTGACGGTGCAAAGAGTGTTCTTGTCAATCTTACTGCAGGTGACGGACTTACCCTGTCTGAATATCAGGATGTTGTTGAGCTTATTACGGAGAACTGTGATCAGGATGCACTTATCATTGCGGGTCAGGCATACAGTGCAGATCTGGGTGATAAGGTAAAAGTTACCGTTGTTGCAACAGGATTCAATCATGAGTCCGTCAGCGTTGAAATGCCCGAATTTGAAAGACCGAAGAAAAGATTTGACCATTTTATGAATTCCGAGTCTGTTGCTGCTCCGCGCCCTGCGGAATCAGTCAGAAATGAAGAGGTTATTTCAGTAAACAGGTGGCAGGATCTTCAGCAACAGATCGGTAAGAGGCAGAACAGTCAGTCTGCCGGTAATGCCGATTATTCTTTCCCCGCCATACTGCGTTACCAGCGCAGGGATGATGATAACTGAAAATGAGACCGGATTCGGAGGCTGTAATTGAATCTTTCGATGAAAGTCCGCTGATTGAAAGACACGTCTCGGTAACAACAAGGGATTCCTATGGGCGTGAGATTTTGTGTTTTTTCTCTTACCTTGAGGAAAAAGAACTTGACTTTTGTTCGGTGTCAACTGCACAGCTGAAAGACTATCTTCTTTTCTGCTCAAGTCAAAGAAAGCTTACTCCGCGTTCGCTTGCCAAGACAATAACTGTTCTCAAAGTTTTTTACCGTTTTGCACAAGCAGAAAGAATGGTTGATATTGATCCGTCTGAAACACTGCCGAGAAATAAACTGCACCAAAAGCTTCCTGTTTCAATAAATCCGGACAGTGTTGATGCAATTCTCAATGTCATAGATACTGCAACTGATGTGGGTTTCCGTGACCGTACAATGTTTGAACTCATATATTCCTGCGGACTCAGGGTGAGTGAGTGTGTAAATCTTAAAACTTCGGATTATTTCAGGGAAGAGAAAAAGATTATCGTGACCGGAAAGGGGAACAAGCAAAGGATGATTCCTGTCGGTAAAATTGCTGCAGACTTTCTTAATGTGTATATTGACGGTGTAAGAGAGAGATTAATAAAACAAAAAAACACAAAACAGATGTTTCTTTCTGAAAACGGTAAGATTCTGGACAGAGAAGCAGTATGGTATCGTTTGAAGAAATATGCTTCACTTGCAGGTGTTGAATCAAAAGTTCACACGCTGAGGCATAGCTTTGCAACCCACTTGCTCAGAAACGGTGCAGATTTGAGATCCGTGCAGGAACTGCTCGGACACAGTGACATAAGAACCACGGAAATATACACTCATGTGAATTCAGATGATTTACAGAGGGTCTTCAACG
>JAKSPF010000078.1 GCA_024405065.1 Sphaerochaetaceae bacterium
GTGTCAGAATGGAGGCCGAGACTGAGCGTTGTAGGTGTCTGTGCGCTTTCCATATAGGAGAGAGCAAGGTCGTTGGCAAGATCTCCGTACTGCATCATTGTCTGTCCTGTAAACGGAGTTCTGCTTCCTTCCAATATTTTTGTTACATTTATGAATCCCGGTCCGTAGGCATCATTGAGATCTCTGTTTTCAAGCGGTTTTTTCAGCTGTATGGGATTGTTTTTCAGATATCTGACTGCGCCGCATGCCCACGCTTCAACGTAGATGCCGCCTATCGGACCTCCGCATTCTACGGCAAGTTGTATTCTGTCATTTCCTTTGACGGACGATGTCATAAGTCCGGCGGCAATATACGCCTGACCGAGTACAAAAGTTTCAAGCACCCCAAGTCCGTGATTTGCACGCATCTGATTCACCATTGTGGTTCCGCTCAGTCCCGTGAGGCGGATCTGACCGTCAGCAAGTATCATGACCTGTCTGCAGTCATCAGGGAGCGAGTTAAGGTGATTCACAAGTTCCCTGTCTTCAATCTCTTTTTTTATCATTGTATCAGAAGATTATTCCAAATAACCCCGAATATTCAAGTCAGGAGTACACGAAAAACCGCCTCCTGCACTGAAAATCAGGGCTTGGAGGCGGTTGTGCAATCGGTTTTTTTCCGGTTGCAATTAACGCAGAACGGTGTCTTCTATTTTCTTCACCTGTGAGCGATAAAGATTTGTAATGTTTGCACCGTAATCTGCAATAAGCTGAATCATGTTTCTGGGATTGTCCGGAGCATCACAACCATTGAGACGGTCACCTGCATCTCCCAGACCCGGAAGGATGTACGCCTGATCATTGACACAGGCATCCATCCACAGAGTATAAACTTCACAACTGTCTATTGCGCGGATTGTCCGCAATGCACCTTTGAGGGTGCTTACGACATTGATGAATTTAACGCTCTTGGGCTTGATTCCTTTGTCTTTGATGTACTTCACAATTGTAACAAGACTTCCGCCGGTTGCATTCATCGGATCCGCAAATACAAGGTCTTTGCCGTCAAGTGACTCAAGATTGAAATAGGAGCGGTTCAAATCAAGAATGTAGTCCATTGTCTTTTCCGTTTTAGTCTCATCACGTTTGATTTTGAAGAGAGCAAACGGAGTGATATAGTTATCCGAGCTGTAATCCTGAATTGCCTTTGAAATAATCATGCTCGGCAAGAGAGCACCCCTGAGCATAACGCACATGACGGTATTGTTTGTAAGCGGGTCTACATTGGGAATTTTGTGTACAGCATAATTCCTGCAAGGATTGACAACAGGTGTCTGTGTTATTATTGAGCGTTTGTTCGGAAGAGCTCGGTTTGCAAACACATAACCGAAAAGAAGCTCATAAGCTCTCTGTATGTAGTAAACAAACTCCTCATGCTGAGTCATCGGATCTCTCAGTTTTGCTATGAGACGACTTGCCTCTGCGTGCTGTTCCGTGGGAGTTTCAAAACAGTACACATGGAGTTTTTTTTCTTTTTTTGTGTTCTGTTCCAGAAAATCACCTATTTTACCTGAAACCGTAATAAGGTTGTGTGAAGCCTCTTCCTTTTTTGAAATATCGCTTGCGGAATCAATGATTTTGCAGTACTTGAGAGATTCCTGATAATATTGTGCAACACTGTCAACAAGGACTTTGTCTTCCTCTTTGAGGTATCCGTCAAGATCTTCCGCATGCAAAACTATTTTGTTGTCCATATAAGTACCCTCCGTGCTGAGTTTTAATTCTGTTTTCCGTTTCTTACAAGAATATTGGTGAGAATTCCGAGGATGAGTGCACACGCAACTTCCGTAAGAGTTACTTTTCCGAATGTGAGGGAGAGTCCGCCGATACCGGCAATGAGAATTACCGATACCGTGAAAAGATTTCTGTTGTCTTCAAGATCAACTTTCTGAATCATTTTGAGACCGGAAACCGCTATGAAACCGTAAAGGGTCATACAAACTCCGCCCATCACACAAGAGGGAATTGAGTCAAGAAGTGCAACTACCGGTGAGATGAATGCAATGATAATTGCCATCAGTGCCGTCATTTTGATTGTTTCTACCGATGCGTTCCCTGTAATTGCCACGCATGCCACAGATTCTCCGTAAGTTGTGTTGGGGCATCCTCCGAAGAATGCACCTGCCATGGAACCGACACCGTCACCTAAAAGTGTTCTGTGAAGACCGGGTTCCTTGAGAAGATCTTTGTTGATGATTGTTGAAAGGTTTTTATGGTCTGCAATGTGTTCCGCAAATACCACGAATGCAACCGGAGCGTAGGCTACAAAAATTGTTCCGACATATCCTGCAGTCAGTTCTCTGAATCCGCCGATTGCCGTTGCTATTGTAAACTTGGGAAATCTGAGGAATGTACCTAAACCTATGTGTCCGTTTACAAGAAGGGACTTGAACGGTGTAAAGTCAATGATTTCCAATGCTGAATTACCGGTTGCTTTTCCTATGAGAGTGAAGATGAAAGCAACTGCATATCCGGCTCCTATTCCTATTATAAAAGGAATGAGTTTTACCATTTTTGAACCTTTTACGGAGCAGATGATTACAACAGTCAAAGTCACAAGACCGCAGATAAGTGCAACGTATTTTGAGGAATCGCCGCAGTCTCCTTTTGTGAGGTCTCCTACTGCATTTCCTGCAAGAGAAAGCCCGATGATTGCAACCGTGGGTCCGATTACAACAGCAGGCATAAGTTTCTGTATCCATTCAACTCCCGAAGCCTTTGTTATGAAAGCAAGGAGAACATATACAAGCCCTGCGAACACGGCACCGAGAATAAGCCCCAAGAATCCGAGCTGCATTGAGACACCGCCTGCAAATGCCGCAAACATTGAACCTATGAATGCAAAAGATGAACCGAGAAAAACGGGACTGTTGAATTTGGTGAACAGCAGGTAAACAAAAGTTCCTGCTCCCGCTCCGAACAGTGCAGCAGAGGCGGTAAGCCCGTTACCGACGATTGCCGGTACTGCGATTGTTGCTGCCATAATGGCAAGAAGCTGCTGAAATGCAAAAGCCAGAAGATCTTTGAACTTCGGTTTGTCATTGATGTTGTAAGTAAGTTTCATCCTTATTCCTCCTTAAGTCGACTTACAAAAAAAAAGCCAATCAATAATGATTGGCAATTCAAACAAATTTATCAATGCAAAGGAAAACAGAACTCCCCGGAATTCCTAAAAACACGGTATTTCGTTTTTTCATTCCGGAATCCATTTCCGTACCTCCCTTGCGATATCCGGAATGATACTACAACATCGCTGAACAAAATGCAAGCTGTATGTTTCCGGTTCGTCCGGTTCGTCCGTCAGATGAACTTCATTTTCATTGACTGTTTTGACGTTGTCTTCTAAATTATCTTACAGGAGAGGGAAAACAAAATGGTAAATCTCATTATTCACATTGCAATTTATGTTCTGGTTGCGGTCATAGTGCTGTCACTGATTGCAAAAACGTTCGTAATCATAAGTCAAAGCGAGACTATGATTATTGAAAGGCTCGGAAAATACAAAAAAACACTGCACAGCGGAATCAATGCCAAAATTCCCGTAATTGACAAACCGCGTACTATACTGTGGAGAACGAGTTCAAGCCTTGAAGGTGACAATCTGATAACACCTACTGCAGTGGTCAAGAGGATAGACTTGCGTGAACAGGTTTACGACTATCCGAGACAGAATGTAATTACAAGGGATAACGTGAATATTTCAATAGATGCTCTGCTTTACTTTCAGATTACCGACCCCAAGAAAGCAGTCTACGAGGTTGCCGATTTTCCCAATGCAATAGAAAAACTCACCCAAACCACTCTCAGAAATGTAATCGGTGAATTGGAACTTGATGAAACCCTGTCATCAAGAGACACAATCAACTCAAAACTCACCAAGTTGCTTGATGAAGCCACTGACAAATGGGGTGTGAAGGTAAACAGAGTTGAACTGAAAGACATTGATCCTCCCAAGGAAATCAGGGAGACAATGGAAAAGCAGATGCGTGCGGAACGGGACAAACGTGCGGCAATTCTCACGGCAGAAGGTGATAAGCAGTCAAAGATATTGGAAGCCGAAGGATTCAAGGCATCCGAAATCAGCAAGGCTGAGGGTGAAAAAGCTGCGGCGATACTCAAGGCGGAAGGTGAAGCTCAGGCAAAAATTGCAAAGGCAAAAGCAGAAGCCGAATCAATAGATCTTATAAAAAAGGCATTTGACAGTCCAAAAGTTGCAGCAAACTATCTTGCTACAATGCGCTACATAGAGACTCTCGGTACTATGGTGGACGGCAAAAACAATAAAGTGGTTTATATGCCGTATGAGGCAACAGGTGTTTTGTCTTCTCTTGGCGGAATAAAGGATATGCTCAACCAGCAGAACTGATACGGACGAACCGGAAAGCTCTGTCTGACAAGTGATATACCGGTTTGGTGTAAAGACACTGAAATGATGTATAATAATCACATGGAACTTGATTTTTCTTTGTGTAAGGACAAAATTTCTCCGGTTTGTCCTCTTTTCAAAGTCTGCGGCGGTTGTACTCTTATGGATATTCCTTACTGTGAACAGGTGAGGGTGAAGTCTGCCTGTGTTGAATCAGTCATTCACTCAATTTTTCCGTCTGCCGTAATTGAAGCTCCGGTCACCGGTCCTGATTTGGGTTACAGAAGCAGGGCACAGTTCCGATTGTCAAAGGAGGGTCTGTGTTTCTGCGAGGAACATTCAAACAACAATGTTTTGCTCAAATCCTGTCCCGTACTTGATGAAAAACTGAATCACTTTATTTCAGACCCTCCTAAACTCAATTTGTGGGAATTTGAGGACGGCAAACTTTCCTGCATATCAACTGACAATGGTGTTGTGTGGGGAGACGGTATGGGTTGGATTACGGTGAAGAACCGCCGTTTACCCGTTTCCGGTGAAGTTTTCTTTCAGAGCAATCTTATTCTTCTGCATGAGATGATTGATTACATCGTTTCTAATGTCACCGGTTCGGAAGTTATGGATTTGTATGCCGGAGTAGGTACTTTCAGTGCCTTCCTTGAAGACCGCTTCACTGTTACCGCAGTAGAAATAAACAAAAAGTGTCTTTCGTTGGCAAGACAGCACCTTGAACATACCCGTTTCTTCACCTCTCCTGTGGAACGCTGGAATCCCAAGAAACAACACGTTGACACGGTAATAGTTGACCCTCCACGCACAGGTCTTGACCGCGCTGTTCCGGCAATGATTGCCTCATGGCAGCCTAAACGTATTATTTGTGTCTCCTGTTACCTGCCTACTCTTGACAGAGACCTTCACCGCTTCCGTGACCTCGGCTATATCGCAACTCACGCCCGCCTATTTGATTTTTACCCCCACACTCCGCATGTTGAAACAGTCGTGCTGATGTCACGCATCTGACTTCTTCGCTGCACTCAAGCCGTGCAAATAGCACTGTCTTTCGCTTGTTCATTGTCATCTGCGCAACCTCATCACTCGCTTTCAACATGCAAGCACGTTGAGACGGTCGTTATGATGTCAAGGATAGGCAATTAACCGTAGTTGTATTTCTTTTACAGTAAAGAATTAACTCAATATTTCAGTTTCTGCTGTCATGTATATTTTTAGCAGGCGTTTTCTCTATGTGGGTAAAAGTCAAAGTTCTCAAATCAGGGGCTGTGTTTGTAGCGGTGATGTTTTGGGGTACTGTGTTTGTAGAAATGATGTCAGAGCATAGGGGAGTTTGTAGAAATGATGTTTTTTGAGGGGGTTGAGACTGTAGCGATGATGTCAGGCTCAACAACTATTTTCAAAACGCATAGATGAACATATAATCTGCGTCCAGACGGCAAAAGCTGGAAAGTTTTCAATATACAGACGGCAAAAACGCAAGAAATAGCAAGAGCAAACTATAAAAAACAATTAAAATTAAATTTAATGGTTATGTTAGAATATGGAGACAAAATTCCGGAGCCTGGAGAAGAGGATTACGATGACACGGATTGGGAGAGTCTTTGTCCGTAAAGTGAGGAAAAATGAATAAAATTGTTAAA
>JAKSPF010000079.1 GCA_024405065.1 Sphaerochaetaceae bacterium
AAGACATACCGGCAGGAAGTCACGTTCACACTCATAATATCCGTACACTTCTTAACGGTGATGTGTGTTTCAGTGATAAAAAGACTGACAGACAGATTGCGGAAGACTTCAGAAATGAATGTATCAGATGGAAAAATAAAATACCTGAAGTGAATGTCTATCAAAGAAAAAACGGTGATATAGGCATAAGAAATGAACTGTGGATTGTTCCAACCGTGGGGTGCGTAAACGGCGTTGCAAAGGTTCTGCAGGACTGGGGTAATGCAAATCTCGGTATTCCTGACGGAGTTTTTGCGTGGACTCACCCTTACGGGTGTTCTCAAACCGGAGATGACCTTGAAAATACAAGAAAAATCCTTGCAGGACTGGTTCGCCATCCCAATGCCGGAGGAGTACTTGTACTTGGACTCGGATGTGAAAACAACACAATGGAAGAATTCAAAAAGGCTGTCGGTGAGGTTGACCTTAAAAGAGTGAAGTTTGTTGTTGCACAGGAACATGATGATGAAATTGAATTCTGCCGTGAAATCATGAAAAAAATTGCAGAAGAGATACTTCAGGATAAAAGAACTCACGTTTCGGCAAGTAAACTCAGAATAGGTCTGAAATGCGGGGGTTCGGACGGGTTTTCGGGAATCACTGCCAATCCGCTCACGGGGCTGTTCTGCAACAGGTTTTGTGCAATGGGAGGAAGTGTGATACTCACTGAAATACCGGAAATGTTCGGTGCAGAGCAGGTTATTCTTCAACGTGCTGTATCACATACCGTACAAAAAGACTTTATTGAGCTTGTAAAAAATTTCAGAAATTATTACACATCGCACGGACAGCCTGTATATGAAAACCCGAGTCCCGGAAACATTGCCGGAGGAATATCAACACTTGAAGACAAAAGTTTGGGCTGTGTTCAGAAAGGCGGAAATGCACCGGTGACCGACATTCTGTGTTATGGTGACATAGTTTCTTCACCGGGAACAACCATGCTTTACGGACCCGGAAATGACATTGTTTCAACCACAGCACAGGCAGCATCCGGAGTACATATGATTATTTTCACAACGGGTCGCGGAACGCCGCTTGGAGCGCCTGTACCCGTAATAAAAATTGCATCAAATTCAGACCTTGCATCCCATAAAAACCACTGGACTGACTTTGATGCCGGCGGATTTTCACAGGAAAATGCAGAATCACTCACCTCTGCACTGTTTGACCTTGTCATTGAAACAGCATCCGGCAAAAAGACAAAAAACGAAGTCAACGGATACAGGGAAATTGCCATTTTCAAAGACGGAGTAACACTTTGACAATCAGGAAGTAAACCAAAACCTCCTTCAAAAAAATGAGGCTGTAACATCGGTTACAGCCCCGTATACGTTTACCGTATCATCTTATTTTTCAGCAGGAAGATCCGTTGAATTTGTCTTTGACGGATACAGTATTGAGAAAACAACAAATGCAATCAATGCCACAATAAGACCGGGCACAATTGACTGACCGCCGAAAAATGCTCTGAGTCCGGGCAGAACCTTCACGTTGTCAAGCAGAACAACAACAACCGTACCGGCAATAAGAGATGCAATGGTTCCGGCTGTGGAGGATTTCTTCCAGTACATACCGAGGACATAGGGGAAGAATGTTCCTGCTGCTCTGAGAGTAAAGCAGAACGTAAGGATATTGATAAGACCTGACGTATTGAAGTATGCAAAAATCAGAGCAAGCAAACCAACAACAATCATCATAATCTGTGTCATTTTCATGATTTCCTTATCGGTTGCATCTTTCTTGATGACCTGCTTGTAAATATCATTTGCAAAGATTGAACCTGCACCGAGGAGATCTGAGTCAGCAGAACTCATTGTAGCAGAAATGATACCGGCAAAAAGCAGACCGCAGATAATAGGCGGCATAACTCTTGCAGCAAGAACAGGAAGAGCATATCTTGCACCTACGGATGAGAAGTCTTCAGCACCGAACTTGCCCATGTTGATAAGAGCAAGCATAACAATACCGATGATTGTAGGAATGAAAGCATAAATCAGGTTGACTCCGCAAGCAAGAAGTGAACCCTGTTTTGCAGCTTTTCCGTCTTTTGCAGCGTAGTATCTGGCAACAGCTTCCTGACCTACGGTGAAAGTTCCGATGTACATAATGAACAGACTGATAACTGCAATCGGACTATAGCCTTTGAAAAGATTGAAAGTATCAGCCGGAACATTTGCAACAACATTTGACCAACCGCCCGCATAGCGAATTGAGAAAGGAATTGCCGCAGCCATACCGAGAACAATAAGGAACACCTGAACAAAGTCCGTAATAGTAACAGACCACATTCCACCCATCACGGCATAAATTGTAACAACAATACCTACGATAACAACTGCAAACTTATATGAGATTCCCAACATTGTTGAAAGAATCTGTGCAGAAGCTATGAACTGACCCGCTGTAAGACCGACAAGAGGCACAAACATAATCAGAGCGGTAACTACACCTGACTCCTTGCCGTACTTTCTTCTGAAATACTCAGGAACAGTCTTGACTTCGGTTTCTCTGAGCTTTGGAGCCACGAATGTGAGAGCTGCAAATGCAAGTCCCATTGCCATGATGTACCAAGCCGCCGACAGACCATGCTTCTGCATACCCTGCTGGACAACTCCCAGAGAAGAACCGCCGCCGATTTCAGTTGCGGCCAGCGTACCCATCATAAGAAATGGTCCGAGCCTTCTGCCTGCAACAACAAAATCCTCATTGCTGTCTATCTTTTTGCTTGATTTATAGCCTATGTAAAGCATGGCAAGCATGTAAACAACAACAATACCGATAACGATACCCATAAAATCCTCCTTAATAGATTCAATATAATTCTGTCATAAACTTTACCGCAACACAAGTTTTTTATTTCACCAACATTGAGGCTGCTTCATCATCTATGAAAAGGTACCACTGAGGGTGAGTTTTCAGAAGAGTTGCAGGCACCATATTGTTCACAGGCTGGGTGATTGTATCATAGACAGCCTTTGCCTTAACTGCATGAGGAACTACGGAAACAATCGTTTTACATGACATTATCTGACGAGGCAACATTGAAATAGCCTGACGCGGGACATCGTCTTCTGTGGCGAACCAGCCCTCTCCTACCTGCTGCATTCTGCACTTGTGGTCAAGATTCACAACTCTGTAAGCCTCGGTTGCGTCAAAATCTGCTGGAGGATCGTTGAACGCAATATGACCGTTCTCTCCAATCCCGATTATACCTACGTCGATCTCATCACTTCTCAGTTCGGCAGTGAGTTTCTTTATGTTTTCCTGCACATCCCCTTCTCCGTTCACAAAGTGAGCAGCCTTCATCGGAACAAGGTTTACAAACCTCTCTTTAAGATACTTGCGGAAAGAAGCTTTGTGTGATTCCGGAAGATTCACATATTCGTCAAGATGGAACATTTCAACTTTGTTCCACTGAACATTGAGCTTCACCAGAGCCTGAAACATTTCAAACTGGCTTGCACCTGTTGAAACCACAATCCTTGCATAGCCTTTTTTCTCAACAGCACTGTTGATAAGCTCTGCAACTTTCTCGGCAGCCTTTCTGCCGTTTTCCACCGCAGTGGAAGAAATACTGATGTTTACGTTCATCTTTACCTCCGAAGCCGGCACCGTTCAGAATCTGAACTCTCCGCCGACCATAACGTGTTTTATGTTTATATCATCATCAAAAATGTTGATATCCGCATCAAATCCCCGTGCAAGCATGCCTTTGCAATCTGCAATATTCATTACCTCAGCAGGATTCACGGTCATCATTGCAACCGCTTCCTCAATCGGAAGCCCCACCGTTTTGTGCATGGTTCTCACACAACGGTCAGATGTACATACACTTCCTGCAAAGGATGTACGGTCAGGCATCACGGCCACCCCGTTCTCAATAAAACATTTCTGCCCGTATTTGAGACTTCCAAGCAGAATTTCAGAACCTTCCGGCATACCGGCTCCGCGTGAAGAATCGGTTATAAGTGAAATTCTGTCATTTGATTTTGTCTTCACTATCAATTTCAGAAGTTCTTTGGGAAGGTGTTTACCGTCAGCTATTATCTCCACAGTCATTCCGTCAAGAAGATATGCTGTCTCAACAACACCGAGGTAACGGTAAGCATTTCTCCTGTGAATTGTGGACATTCCGGAGTACAGGTGAGTCACATGTGTAAATCCGCATTCATACGCAGGCACAAGTTCCTGATAGCAGGCATCCGAATGTCCCACCGCGGCAAGAATACCCCGCCTTACCAGCTCCCTTCCGAGTTCAAGCGAACCTTCAAGTTCGGGTGCTGCGGAAATACGCACTATGTCACTGCAGTATTCAAGAATCTTCATGTAATGTTCCGGTGACGGTTTCTTCAGATAAGCAGGATCCTGTGCCCCTTTCTGCTCCATACTGAAATACGGACCCTCAAGGTGAATTCCCAGAAGATCGGGACCGTCCTTCATTTTCTTCTTAACTTCAGAATAACAGTCAAAAAAACCGAACAGGTCTTCATCCGGACACGTGAGAGTTGTAGGAACAAGGCTTGTTGTCCCATGCATCATGTGAGCCTTTGCCGCTCCTTCCACAGCCTCAGGCGTTCCGTCCATAAAGTCATATCCTCCGCCGCCGTGAAGATGCATATCAATAAAACCGGGACTCACATACAACCCTTTGCAATCCGTAACCTCACAGCCGGAAGGTATTCTTCCGTCTTCTGAAACTTCACATATTTTTCCGTTTTCAACAACAACCGCAGCTCCGTCAAGGACTCTGGACGGTGTAATCACTTTTCCGTTTACAAGTGCTTTCTTCATTTTGTTTTTCCCTGTTCAGTTTTCCTGATTACTCCAAAGATTACCTTCCTCATTGAAGGAAAGCTCATAAGGTTCTCCCAAAACCTCAATTTCCGGATTTGCATTTGCTTCTTCAAGCATACTCTCCGAGATTTCAATTTCATAAACATCAACCGTGTTGTGAATTCTTACCATACGCACTTTTGTGCGGTCAATTTCAACACAACCTCTGATACATGCTGCAATGGCATAGTAATCATTTTTCAGAATCATCGGAATTTTCACCGTATCAAAAATGGTGCTCGTCACCGCATTGACGTAACTCTCCTCAAGATTGCATTTGTCAAAAAGTCTTTTTGTACACACATCAGACACGCCCGACACCGGATTTTAGTTTTCATCATCAGTATCACATATAAATTTATCAGTCGTCAACTTTTTTCATAGTAGCCATGCCATATAAGGCGGAATACAAAGAATGTCGTCTTTATAGGTCAAATTCTTCGGATGAATTACGTAGCATTCCCCGATTCTGTTTTTGAACTTCTCTCTAAATCTGTTTAAAGAAATGGTTGAATAGTTCTTTGAAGACTTGACTTCTATGGGAAAAACTTTGTACTTCAACTTGTCGTTGTTAGAAATCAAGAAATCTATTTCTATATCGTTTCTATGCTTTTCTTCTGAATAATGGGTATAGAAGTATAATTTATGTCCATTTGCTACAAGCATTTGAGCAATAACATTTTCAAAAAGCATTCCTTCGTTAAGAGAAAGTTTGCCGGCAAGTATTTGCTTATAAATATCTTCATTCATCAAAGAGTTTTCATCAAACGTATGACTGACTAAAAGTCCCGTATCACTTAAATAGCACTTTATGTAGGAACGATCTTTGTTAAGGGAAAAACCGATATTCGGATCTGAACACAAAAAACATTCATTTGATATCATTGAATCGGAAAGCCAGAAAAAAGTTTCTTCATATCTGTCAGCTGAAGTACCGTTTAAAACATCCTTGAATATCACTCTTTTTTCATGCTTGGACAGTAATGCAGGAATCTGATCATAAATTGCAAGAACCTTGCTTCTGTATTGAGCGTGTATTGTCATAATATCTTCCCGATACAAGGCAAGA